>DASZUW010000283.1:0-5314 GCA_035547475.1 Solirubrobacterales bacterium | reverse complement strand
CTCCAGCATGTCGATCGCGACCCGGGTCGGGCAGACCGTCTGCAGTCCCTGGCGCGCGTACCACTCGGCCCGCAGCGGGTCGAGCACGCGGGCGATCACGGTCGGCACCCCGTAGCGCCGTTTCGCGATCTGGGAGATGATGATGTTGGTGTTGTCGCCGTCGGTGGAGGCGATGAAGACGTCGGCATGGTCGATCCCGGCCGCCTCGAGCGCCTCGGTCTCGAGCCCGGCGCCGACCGTGAACTGCCCGCCGAGGTCCTCCCAGCTTTTCTCCAGGCCCACCTCGAGGCGGGCGTGGGACTCGGGGTCCTCGTCGAGTGCCGAGACGGTGTGCCCCTCGCGGAGCATCGCCCGCGCGACGGAGCTGCCGACGCGGCCACAGCCGACGATCAGGATGAACATTCGGCGGATACTAGTGCCATGAACGGTGCCGGAGATGGAACCTGAACGGCCCGACGCGCCTAGTGGTGCCCGTCGGTGCCGTAGTCGTCGACCGCGACGCTCTCCGGCTCCGGCGGCGCCGTCAGCAGCACCCGGCACGGCGCTTTTTTCAGCACGTACTCGGTCGCCGCCCCGATCTCCGCCGGCTTCGCCGCCCCGATCCCGCCGAACTTGCCGCCGCCGCGGATCTTGGTCGGCGGCTCGCCGCCGATGATGATCGCTTCCGAGTTCGCCCGCCGGGCGGCTTCGACGATCCCGGCACCGGTGCGCCGCGCCCGGATCACCTCGGTCGAGACCTCGACGTCCTCGTACTCCTCCCCCACCTCGCGCGCCCGCTCGAGCGCGCGGCGCGCCTGCGCCTCCCGGTCCGGCGGCAGCTCGGCGTCGAGCGGCAGGCTCAGCGGCACCTCGATCACGTAGACGAGCTCGACGTGCGGGTCGCCGTCGCCCTCCCCGTCCTCGCGCTCGGCGGCGGCGAGCCGCCCCGCGGTGGCGACGATGTCGTCGTCGAGCTTGGTCCCGAAGACCGGCACCAGCAGGTTCGAGAATTCCACCTCGGGGATCTGCTTGGTCAGCGCCGCCTCGCCGACCGAGACGCGCTTCGTCAGCGAGGTCCCCTCGAAGACCTTGCGGTAGACGACGTAGAAGGTGAGGCCGAACGCCATCCAACCGATCCCGACCCAGCGCGCGGTCGAGTGGAAGGCCAGCACGCTGAGGAAGGCGGCGCCGCTGGCGAGGGCCGCGATCATCGCCGGGATCGGCAGCTCCGCCGTCCCCCACGCCATGCCCCAGGGGATGCGGAAGGGGCGGCGGGCGTCCGGCATCTTCACCCGCAGGCGGATGATCGAGAGGTGCGCGATCGTGATCGCGAGCGTCGCGCCGAAGGCGTAGAGGCCGGCCAAAACCTTGATGTTGGTCGGGACCACGAGGCCGAGCGCGATCAGCCCGCAGATCGTGATCGCCACGTAGGGGGTCGCGCGGCGGCGCTCCAGTTTGCCGAGCCAGCTGGGGATCTGGCGGTTGATCGCCAGCGTGTAGGTGTGGCGGGAGACGCCGAGCATCGAGGTCGTCGCCGCCCAGAAGAGGACCGGCGCGGCGACCAGCGCCACCACCCAGCGCATCAGCCGCGAGAGCCAGTGCGGGTGGAAGGCGGAGACGACGCCGAGGACCGGGTCCTGGATGTACTGGTGGCCGAGCGCGGTCTCCGGGCCGTGCGGGCCGGCCACGACCGGCACCGCCATCAGCGCGATCGCCGCCATCCCGGCGTAGACGAGCGGGACCGCGAGGGCGCCGAGGCCGGCGATCCGCTTCAGGTCGCGGCGGCCCACTTCGATGTCGGGGGCGAGGTCGGAGGCGGCCTCGATCCCGGCGTAGGCGAGCATCGCGATCACCGCCGCGTAGATCAGGTCGCGCAGGCTCGGGTGGCTGAAGAGGTCGATGTGGGCGGTCAGCCGGTCGGGGTGCATGACGACGATCGCGCCGACCACGATCACCGTCAGCTGCAGGGCGAGGTCGGCGAGGGCGACGAGGGCGAGCGTGCGCTGGCGGCCGCGGCCGGTCACGTTCAGCACGTTGAGGACGCAGGCGGCCGCGATCACCGCCGCGGCGACGAGGATTTCGATCCCGTTGTCGTCGAAGCCGCTCCAGATCGGCACCAGGTAGTGCGGGACGCTGACCGCCGCCAGCGCGATCACGATCAGGTAATCGAGGAGGATCGCCCAGGCGGCGATGAAGGCGACCAGCTCGTTGAAGGCGTGGCGGGCGAAGGCCGAGGAGCCGCCGCGCTCGCGAAACATCGCGCCACCCTCGACGTAGGTGAGCGTCGTCAGCCCGAACAGCAGGCCGGCGACGAGGAAGATGATCGGCGTCAGGCCGAGGCCGCGCTCGGCGACCACGCCGAGCGCGAAGTAGATCGAGAAGCCGACCGCCGAGTAGGCGGCGGCGAAGAGCCACGGCACGCCGAGGCCGCGGCGCAGTTTGCCCTTCCGGGCAGCGCGGGCGGGGACCTTCATCGAAGCTGCCTGCCGGCGATCCAGTAGCGGCCGACGCCGACGGCGACGAAGAGGATGCCCATCAGTAAGCCGATCGAGGCCGGCCCGCCGCCGTTCGCCAGGGTGACGACGACCAGCAGGACGCCGAGCACGACGAAGGCCAGCGAGAAGGCCTTGACGGCGCCGTGGTAGGCGCGGTCGCGGTTCACGCGGCCGCCTCGACCAGGGCGCCGGACGGGCCGGGCACCGAGGACGGCTTGTCGGGCGGTTCGGAGACGACGATCACCCGACAGGGTCGCTCGCCGAGCACCGTCTGCAGCGTCTTGTCGTACTGCGGCACGCCGTTGCGGTAACGCAGGCCGACGACGATCGCCGCCGCTTTGATCTCCACCGCCTCCTCGGAGACCGAGTAGCCCGCCTGGCCCGGCCGCACGCGGGCGACGTGGCCGGTGACGCGGGCGCCGCCGATCAGCTTCGCCTCCTCGACCTTGCGCTGGGCCTCCGCTTCGGCCTCGGGCAGCTCGGCGTCCAGGGGGAGGTCGGTGGGCACGGTCATCATCGAGTGGACGTGGATGCCGCGCCGCCGTTTGGAGGCGAGTTTGACCGCGGTCGCGACCATCTCCGGCGAGAACGTTTCGTTGTCCTCGAAGGCGACCAGGACCGACTGGTACTCGACCTCCTCGACCCCGAGCGGCTCCGGCAGCACCACCTTCACGGTGCGGGTCAGCGGCAGCCCCTGGTTGCGGCGGTAGAGGACGTAGACGGTGATGCCGAAGAGCATCCAGCCGATGCCGACGAAGAGCGTCGAGGGGTTCAGCGCCATCACCACGATCCAGGCGGCGAAGGTGCCGAGGCCGCCGAAGACGGCGGTGAGCGGCAGGTCGAAGCCGAACGCGCGGACGTTCAGCGGCGGCTTCCAGGGCCGCTCCAGCTGTCCCTGGGATCTTCGGAGCTTGATCACCGCGATGTGCGCGATGGTGAAGCTGAGCATCGCCCCGAACGAGTACATCGTCGCCAGGAAGTTGGTCTGGCCCGGGATCATCGTCAGGATCGCGACGCCGGCGAAGATGACGATCGCGATGTATGGGGTGCGGTACTTCGGGTGGACCTGGCGCAGGCCCTCGGGCAGCTGGCGGTGCTGGCCCATCGAGTAGGTGAGGCGGGAGACGCCGATCAGCCCGGCGTTCGTCGCGATCAGCAGGATCACCGCGGCGAGGACGCCGACGTAGTAGCGCAGGACTTCGGTCGGGCCGCCGGAGAGGCCGAGGTTCTCGACGATGCCGAGGATCGGGTCGTCGGCGTATTTCGTGCCGAGCTGCGTGTGGTAGCCGGAGCCGACCGCGTCGTGGACGACCGGCATCGCCGAGAGGGCGACGATCGGGATCAGCAGGTAGAGGCCGAGGACGGCGGCGACGACCAGGCCGGCGGAGCGGGGGATCGTCTTCGAGGCGTCCTTGGCCTCCTCGGCCATGTTGGAGATCGTCTCGATGCCGGTGTAGGCGATCATCCCGACCGCGATCCCGAGGGCGAACTTGCTCCAGGTGGGGGCGACGCCGAGGTGGACGTTGTCGACGAGGACGTGCGGGGAGAGCACGAGGACGACGCCGATGCCGACCAGCACGACCTGGGTGGCGAGGTCGGCGACGGCGAGGATCAGGTTCAGTTTCGAGGACTCTTCGGTGCCGCGGATGTTGAGCGCGGCGAGGGCGGCGACCAGGGCGGCGCCGCCGATCACGTCGCCCGGGCTGTGGCCGAGCGCGGGCCAGAAGACGGCCAGATAGTGGGGCACGAAGAAGGCCGAGATCGCGACCGTGATCGTGTAGTTCAGCATCTGTCCCCAGGCGGCGACGAAGCTGACGAACTCGTTGAAGGCGTGGCGGGCGAAGCTCGAGGAGCCGCCCGCCTCGGGGAACATGACGGTCGCCTCGGCGTAGGTGGCGGCGGTGGCGGCGAAGATCAGCCCGGAGACGATGAAGGCGATCGGCGTCAGGCCGAGGGCGAACGCGGCGGTGACGCCGAGGGCGTAGTAGATCGAGGAGCCGACGTTGCCGTAGGCGGCCGAGAACAGCGCCCCGACGCCGTGGACGCGACTCAGCGACTCGTCTCTTGGGATCCGCTGGGCCATTCAGGAGTGTGCGTGGATGGGAGCTACTCTTCCGAATATACGCGCGTCGACAGCGCGTTCCGACAGGGCGGGGAAGCTAGCGCCTACGCGCCGGGGACGGCCGGTTCGATCCGCGGCGTGACGCGACCTGCGCCGCTCGGCGGCTCGACCAGCGGCCCGCCCCGCCGGCCGGGCACGTAGAAGCCCTCGCCGTCGACCCCGATCGCCTAGGTCGAGCCCGCCTCGGCGCGGAGCTCGAATTCCGCTTCGGCGGCCGCGCGTTCCGGCCCCGGCCCCGCCGGCGCCTTCCCGATCCGCCGCAGGTGCCCGAGCTTCGTCCCTACGAGCACCGCCGGCAGCGTCGGAAAGCCGCTTTCGCAGCTGCGGCGCCACCACGTCGCGGGCGAGGTCCGGTGGCGTCCCTGCCGAACCACTCCCCCGCCTCCTGCGTCGCGTCGGCGTTCGACTCGACCGCTTCGGCCGGCAGCGAGTGGCCGAGGTCCGCCCGCGCCGCGAAGCTGTCGTTCTCCGGCGCCCCGAGGGCCCCGGCGCGACCAGCGCCGACGACATCCCCACCGGGATCGCCACTCCACCCGGCGTCCGAGCCTCCATCGCGGGGCGCGGGCGGGATGCCGGCTGGCACCCTCGGGGCTTGTGGGGGGCGGGGGTTCGGGACGCCGGAAGCTGGCGCCCGGGGGCGGGGGCTCGGGGCGCGGAAAAGCTGGCGCCCGGGGGGCGGGGGTTCGGGACGCCGGGAAGCTGTCGCCCGGGGCGGGGG
>DASZUW010000282.1:0-1753 GCA_035547475.1 Solirubrobacterales bacterium | reverse complement strand
GCTTGCCCGCCAGCGCCAGGACGCGCCGAGCGGCGACGACGCGCTCTTCGCCGCCTTCACCAACTTCGACGAGGTCGCCGCCGACCGGGCGATCGAGGAAAGCCTCGCGGTGCGGCCGCTGGAGCGGACCGTCGAGGAGCTCCTGTTGCCCGCCGTCGACAAACTTGCCGCCGACCCGGGCGCCGAGGCCGAGCTCGAGTTCGCCGCCCGCTGGGCGACCGGCTGGCTGCACGGCGCCCGCCGCCTCGCCGCAGCCGCCTCGCGCCCCGCCGGGATCCTGCTGGTCGACTCGAGCAAGGGCCTCGACGCCGAGGAGGTCCACACCCAGGCGCTCGACCTCGCCCTGCGCCGGGCCGGCTTCCGCGTCCTCGTCCTCTCCAACGAGCTCGGCGACGAGCGCCTCGAGCGCGCCCTCGGCGCCCTCGACCCGACCGCGATCGTCCTCTGCGGCCCCAACGCCGAGACCCGCGACGCCGTCGCCTTGGTCCGCAAGATCCGCGATCTCGGCTTCGTCGCCCCGCTCTTCGGCTTCCGCGCCAGCGGCCTGATCGGCGCCGCCGTCCCCTCCGCGGGGGAGACGCCGAGCGAGGTCACCGGCATGCTGAACGCCGACCTCCGCCGGCGCGCCTCCCAGGCGTTCGCCTAGCCCCGCCCCGCGCGGTGCGCAGGTCGGCGCACCAACGAGAACCGGCGCGAGGCCCGAAGGCCCCGCGCCGGCGGGAACTGCTGCGCCTCGCGGCGCGAGCGTCGCTTCGCTCAGAGTGAGGCGATCGCCTTTTTCGCGGCCGAGAGGACGACTTTCGGGAGCGGCGCGAAGTCGAGCGCGGCACCGTAGGACTGACCCTTCGTGATCGCGTAGTTCAGGAACTGCTGCAGGAACTGCTTCTGCGGGGCGTTGTGGGGAACGATCGCGTAGGTGAAGGTCGAGATCGGGTACGCCTTGGCGGCCTTCTTCGGGGGGTTCGTGATGCTGATGCCGGTGTTCGGCTTGGCCGACTTCACCGTCGACGCCGCTTCCTCGATATTGCTGAGGTTCGGCAGCTCAAAGTTGCCGGCGTTGTTTTCGACCGCGACGGCACCGAGGCCGGCGGCGATCAGGTAGGACGCGGAGATGTAGCCGATCGCGCCCGGGGTCTTGGTGACCGTAGCCGTGACGCCCGAGTTGCCTTTGGCGCCGACGCCGGCCTTGAAGCCGACCGTGGTGGCGTAGCCGATTTCCGACTTCCAGGCGGGGCTCACCTTCGAGAGGTAGTTGGTGAACGCGTAGGTATCACCGGAGCCGTCGCTGCGGTAGATCGGGGTGATCGCCAGGTTCGGCAGCTTCGCCTTCGGGTTCAGCTTCGCGATCTTCGGGTCGTTCCACTTCGTGATCGTGCCGAAGTAGATGCCGGCGATCGTCTTGCCGTTCAGGTTCAGTTTCTTCACGCCCGGGACGTTGAAACCGAGGCCGGTGGCCGAGAGGGCCCACGGAATCGTCACACAGCCGTTGCAGCCGCCGGCCTGTTCGGGCGTCATCGGAGCGTCGGACGCGCCGAAGTCGACGGTGCCCGCCGAGATCTGTTTGATGCCTTCGCCAGACCCGACGGCGGCGTATTTGACCGGAATGCCTTCCTTGATTTCGAAGCCATTGATCCAGTTCGCCATCAGCGGGGCTACCAGCGTCGAACCCGCGCCGGTGAGGCCGGCCGCCGAAGCGCTCGCGGTCGCGACGGCTGCCGTGCCTCCAACCGTTCCTCCGACCGCGATGAGGATT
>DASZUW010000281.1:0-4309 GCA_035547475.1 Solirubrobacterales bacterium | reverse complement strand
GGGCGGCGCCGACCAGCGGCTGGGCGAAGGCGAGCGGCTCGACGCCGGCGAGGAGGCCGGCCCCGGTGAGCGCGTCGGCGCCGTCCCCGGCCGCCTCCGGATCGAGCTCGGCGAGCTCCGCGGCGGCCTCGAGCGAGCCGGAGCCGTCGAGGATCGCGACCGCCTCGGCGAGCCTCGCCGGCGCCGCCCCGAGGTGGGCGAGCCGGGAGAGGACCGCCCGCAGCACCGTGGCCGGGGCGGCGTCGCGGACGGTGTCGACGTCGGCGGAAGGGCCGGCGGTGGCGAGCTCGCGGGCGAGCTCGCGGACCATCAGCGGGCTGCCGCCGCTCGAACGGAAGCAGGCGTCGAGGAGCGCCGGGGCGACGTCGGTCCCGCAGACCTCGCGGACCACGGCCGCGGCCGAGTCCCGTCCGAGCGGGCCGGGCCGGAGCACCGTCGTCGCGGGCGAGCGGGCCAGCTCGTCGACCAGACCGTGGGCGGCGCCGCGGTCGGGGCGCGAGGCGAGCAGGAAGGCGATCGGCAGCCCCTCGGCGCGCGGGATCAGGTGGGAGAGGAACGCGGCCGAGAGGCGGTCGGCCCATTGCGCGTCGTCGACGATCATCAGGTGCGGGCGGCCCGCCTCCCCCGCCGCGCCGATCACCCGCTCGAAGCAGGCGAAGGTCAGCTGCTCGATCGTCGCCAGGCCGCGATCCGGCGACGCGCCGAGCTCCCCGGGACGGATCCGCAGGAGCACCCGGGCGAGGCCGAAGGGCACCTGCTCCTGCAGCTCCGTCCCCCGCGCCGCCAGCACCTCCACCCCGCTCCCCGCCGCCTCCGCGGCGGCCAGATCGCAGAGGCTCGTCTTACCGAAGCCGGGCGGCGCCTCGATCAAGGTGACGCTGCCGCGCCCCTCGCCGAGCGCCGCGACCGCCTCCCGCAGGGCATCGATCTCCTCGGCGCGATCGAACAGGGACGAGAACACGGCGGTACGCACGCTACTTAATATCGACTAAACTGCGTCGTCCTTTAGGGCGCCGCCACGCCCGCGGACGAAGCTACGATGGGCCCGCCGCTCCAAGGGTGGGAGGAGCGGCGGGCCGTTTGCCAACTGTGGCCCGCTTGGAGTCAGGCCACCCTGGCGGCCGGCGTCTCGGCTCCGGCCGCCAAGCTCACTTGCCGCCGACGATGTCTTCGACCACGTACGCGGCGACGTTCTTGATTTCTTCTTCGCTCAGCGTGCCTTTGAACGGAGGCATGCCGCCGCCGCCGTTGGTCACCTGTTCTTCGGCGCCCGTCTGTTCTTTGGCTTTCGGCATCGTCCGCAGGTCGGGACCGCCGTTGCCGCCGTGCCCGGTGGCGCCGTGGCATACCGAGCAGTTTTCGGCGAACACTTCGCCGCCGGCTTCGGCGTCGGGCGCGGCTGCGGTGGCATTGCCTTCTTCACCGCTTTCGCCGCCTTCGCCTTCTTTCGCCGGAGGCGCGGCTTCTTCGGCTTCTTTCTCGCCCGCGTGTTTGGTGCCTTCGCCTTTCTCTTCCAGGCCGCTCAGCTGTTCCATCGTGCCCTTGAGCGAGAAGACCCAGAAGTTTTCGCCGTGCGGGGTCGCCGCCAGCGAGTTGCCGCCCGCGTAGATGGCGACTTTCTCTTCGCCTTCGTCTTCGAACACGGTGACCGTGGTGTTGGCGCCGGCGCCGGTCTGGAAGCTCCAGAGCTTTTCGCCGGTTTCCGAGTCGAACGCCTGCAGCTCACCGTTGTCCTGGCCGACGAAGACCAGCCCGCCGGCGGTGCTCACCGCCCCCGAGTAGCACGATTCCGGGAATTTGTCCTGCCAGGCGATCTTGCCGGTGCTCATGTCGTAGGCGGTCAGGAAGCCGGGCGTGTTGGAGCCCGACGCGGTGATGCTGTCGGAGCCGATGTACGTTTCGCCTTCTTTGTACTTCTGTTCGTTCGGCGGCACGATCAGGCCGAGCACCCCGCTCTGCGAGCAGACGTAGTACATGTCTTTTTCGGGGTCGAAGGAGGAGGGCGGCCAGTTGTCGCCGCCGACCGCCGCGTTGGCGACCACGTTCATCAGGTTCGGGTCGCTGCTCATCGGGGTGAAGTCGGGCACGCCGACCACTTTCGGTTCCGGCTTCTGGCCTTTCACCCCTTCGGCCGCTTTCTTCACCGCCGCGGGATTCGGCTTGCCGACCGGGCTGAACGGCGGCATCGTCGGCTCCGGCTGGGTCGGCCAGGTTTTCTGCGACGGGTCCTGCGGGACCTTCACCTCGGGGATCGGGTAGATCGGCTTGCAGGTCTTCTGATCGACCAGGTAGACCCAGCCGGTCTTCTCCGGCTCGCCCACCGCTTCGACCATCTTGCCGTTCATTTCGCCCTTGAAGAGGACGGTCGGCGAGGGCGCGTCGTAGTCCCAGAGGTCGTGGTGGACCATCTGGAAGTGACACTTGTATTCGCCGGTTTCGGCGTCGATCGCGACGATCGACGCGGTGAAGAGGTTTTCGCCTTCGCGCCTGGCGCCGGTCCACGGCGCCGCGTTGGAGGTGGAGAAGTAGAGCATGTGCGTCTTCGGGTCGACCGTCGGCGTGTTCCAGATCGAGGCGCCGCCGTGCTTGTAGGTCCCGTTGTCGGGCCAGGTGTCGCCGCCCGGTTCGCTCGGGCTCGGCGTGGTGTAGAAGCGCCACTTGATCTTGCCGGTCTTCGCGTCGAGCGCGGTGAGGCGCCCGCGCACCCCGTACTCGCCGCCCGACCCGCCGGCGTAGACGGTGCCGTTGTAGTAGAGCGGCGCCGAGGTGATCGAGAAGCCCGATTTCGGTTTCACCACCGGGGTCGACCATTTCACCTTGCCGGTCGCCTGGTCGAGCGCCACCTCGTCACCGTTCAGCTGCGAGACGAACACCATGCCGTCGCCGATCGCCACGCCGCGGCTGTCCCAGCCGCAGCAGATGATTTCGCCGAGCGGGTCGGGCGGCAGGTGCGGTTCGTAGGTCCAGAGGATCTTGCCGGTGCCGGCGTCGAGCGCGTAGACGTCGTCGGCGCCGTCGGAGATGTAGATCGTGCCTTCGTACTCGAGCGCCTGGCCCTCGGCGGAGAACTTCGCCGCGGTGGCGTCGGAGCCGATCTTCGTCATCCAGTCGCCCTTGAGTTCGGCAACGTTTTCGGTGTTGATTTCGTCGAGCGTGGAGAAGCGGTCGTTGGAGACGTCGCCGCCGTTGGTGATCCAGTTGTCGGCGGGCGCGGTTTCGAGTTCTTCGGCGCTGAATTCGGGCGCCGCGACGATCCGTTCTTCGCCGGCTTCAGCGCCCGCTTCGGCTTCGCCGTTTTCCGGCGGCGCCGAGGCGCTGGTCGTGGTGGTCCCACCGCTGCCGCCGCAGCCCGAGATCACGACGGCGCCGACCAAGGCGAGGGCGATGCACAGGGATACGAGACCGCGAAGCCGCTTGCTTCCCATCGAGACGATCCTCCTCGCGTCCCGCCGACCGGGACGCATATGTCCGGGTTCCCGTCCAGCTTCCACATACTGGACACCCAGGAACATACAGGACTCCCGAGCGGTTGAAAACCGTTCCGTCGCTCGGCGCCGCGTGGTCGGGCGGGGCGCCGCGGGCGGGCGGGGCCCGCGGATCGGTTGGTTTCGGCTGCCAGCGGGCGACGGAACCGAGCTCCGTCCCCCGATCGGCTCAGGGGAGGACGCGGAACTCGAGGCGGCGAGGGGAGGACACGTTGCCCGCCGGGTCGGTCGCCGTCAGGGTCGCGCGGTAGCGGCCGGGGCGCAGGGCCCTGCGGCCGATCCGCCCGGAGAAGCGCTTGCTGTTCCCCCCGGCGCGCGCCGCGGCGGCGAAGCTGCCGAGCGGTCGATAGCGGGTGCAGCTGGGCTTGTCGCGGGTGGTGCGCGCCGGCTTGCGGCACTTCCCGCTGAGGCGCCGGCCCGGCCGGGCGCGTTCGATCGTGAACAGCACCCGAGCCGCCTCCGAGAGGCGGTAGCGGAACGTCGTTCCGCCGGCCTTGCCTCTGGGGGTCGCGCTCGCCACCGCACGCTCGGGCCTGCCGCGCCGGGCGACCGCGAACGCCGCCGGTCGCAGCGACGCCGCGAGGAAGGCGGGAGCGGTGACGTCGCCGGTCACCGGAGGAGCGGTGCCGGCGGGCGTCCCGTCGGCAGCCTGGGCCTTCCCTGGCTGCGGTCCGGCGGCGACCGCTAGTAGACCCGTCCGCAAGTTCGCTCAGGCCGCGAGCCTCAGTTTCGGCTCGCGGTCGTCGACCCTCGCGATCACCCGCTCCAGGTCGGACCGCGTGAACGTCCACTCGAAGGGCCGGGCGACCTTGGCGTAGCGGGCC
>DASZUW010000280.1:0-3917 GCA_035547475.1 Solirubrobacterales bacterium | reverse complement strand
CTCGTAGTCCTCGACGCAGATCACTTCGATCATCACGTAGGGGCAGACGCCGTTGGCGCCGAGGCCGAGCGCCAGCATCACGTCGTGGACGTTGCGCAGCGCCGCCGAGCGCAGGACGATCCCGCAGCGCCGCCGCAGGTTCACTTCGCCGCGCTCGACCTTGAACTGCTTCAGCGCCTGGTCGACCGCCGAGGTCGCCAGGTGCGGGTCGAGATAACGCCGCTCGCCGTCGTAGACGGTGCGGTCGGTGAGGATCAGGAGCTCCGCCCCGTTGCGCACCTTTTTGACCGCCTCGTGCCTGATCCGCTCGATCGCGCCCGCCGTCGTCTCCGACTCGAGCAGGGAGATGTCGACGGCGGCGGCGCGGCCGCGGAACTCCTCCCAGAGGTCCTCGAGCAGGTAGGTGCGGTGCTCGCGGGCGATCTTGCGGTAGGTCTTGTCGGAGAGCGGCGCCAGGCCGTGGTGCCCGCCGAGGATCACCGGGAAGGCGGTTTCGACGGTCGCCGTGTCCTCGGCGGCCGAGTCGAGCGAGGGGCGCCGTCCGAACAGCGTGCGGGTGGAGAAGTGCTCCAGCTCCCGTTCGCGGTCGAGTGCCGGGTTGGTGACGACCGCGACCGTCTCCTTGAAGTAGTCGGCGAGGTTCTGCCGCTCCGGCGACAGCGCCGCCAGCGGGCCGTCGTAGCCGAGCGAGCCGACCGGCTCCGCCCCGCCCGCGGCCATCTGCTGGACGAGTTTCACGTCGTCGCGCTGCCAGCCGAAGCCGGCCAGGATGCGGTCTTCGACCTTCACCGGCTCGGCCGGGCCCGCTTCCGAGTAGCCGGGGACGTCGGCGCCCTCGAGCGGGCCGCCGCACTCCAGCGGGCGCTCGTACGGGGCGACCGTGTCGACCCCATTGCGCGCCAGCCAGCGATCCTTGACGATCCGCAGCATCTCCGCGTGCGGGTGCAGGGACGAGGCGCGGGCGCCGCGGTCGATCATCACCATCGTCTTCTCGCCCGGCGCCATCGGCTGCGGCTCGGAGACCATCTTGCCGACCGGCACGACGCCGGGCTCGGAGCTGAAGACGAAGTCCGACTCGGTCTCCACCTTCCACAGCGGGCGCAGGCCCATCGCGTCGGCGGAGAAGACGCATTCGTCGCCGTGGCGGGCGATCAGCGCGACCGGGCCCTGGGCGAACGGTCCCATCGTCTGGTGCAGGTACATGTAGAAGCCCTGCAGCTCCTCCGGCAGCCCGCGGATCACGTCGACGATCGGCGGCAGCACCATCTCCATCGCCTCGGCCAGCGAGAGGCCCTCGCGGCTGACCATCGTGTCGATGGTGAGGTTCAGGTCCTGGGAGTCGGAGGCGCCCGGCTGGATCTGGACCGCCAGCATCTTCGCCTCCTGGCGGAGCTGTTCGATCGTGTTGATCTCGCCGTTGTGGCCGAGCGCGGAGAACGGCTGCACGCGCTTGAACGACGGCCAGGTGTTGGTGGAGTAGCGGTTGTGGCCGAAGGCGCCGACGGTCTCAAAGCGCGGGTCCGTCAGGTCCGGGTAGTAGGCGCCGAGCACGTTCGGGGCGCCCATCACCTTGTAGACGCAGGTGGTCCCGGAGAACGACGGCACGTGGACGCCGAGGCGGCGCTCCAGCTCCAGCAGCAGCTCGAAGACGACGGCGTCGCGGCGCTCGGGGTCGGAGACGAGCCCGGCGACCTGCCAGAAGACCGGCTCCTCCTCGCGCGCGGTCGGGCCGAGCGCGGTCGAGTCGACCTTGCCCTCGCGCTCGGCGAGGATCCGGAAGCCGCCCTCGGCGAGCAGCTCGCGGGCGTCGTGCTTGACCTTTTCGACGTCTTGGGAGCGCTCGATGAAGACGTGGGCGACGGCGAAGGCGTCGTCGAGGGTGAGCGCCGGGTCGTGGCCACCGGCCCGGACCTCCTCGGCCCAGATCTTCCGCGGCAGGTCGAGCATCAGGCCGCAGCCGTCGCCCTCCCCGTCGACGTTGCCGGCGCGGTGGAGCATCTTCTGCAGCGCCGGGATCGCCAGCTCGATCGGTTCGTGGCTGGGCGTCGCGTCTTTGCGCACGGACGCGTAGATCGCGCAGGCGTCGTTCTCTTCGACGCTCGGCGGCGAGACCAGGGGCTTATAAGGACGGTCCCACGCGTAGGGCTCGACCGGCTTGGCACGCTCGACGCGCGGAGCGTCGGACTCACGACTGGGCATATCTACCTCCCGGGATCCGCGCCTTCTTCGAGCGGGCGCGCGACGGGTTTGCGGGTCCGAGAATTATAGGCAGGGGCGCGAGCCCCTCTCCTCAACCTCCCCAGGAAGGTTCATAACCCCCCGCAACGAGCACCTTTTCCGGGCCGCCGCCCCAGGGGACGGTCACCACCTTCGGCTTCGGATTGCCGCCGAAGCCGAGGCCGACGGTGCCGAGGACGGTCGTGCCGTCGGGCGAGAGCGCGGCGCCCTGGAGGCCGGTCTCCGCGTTCTTCGTCAGCTTCCTTTCCGCCCCGGTGACGGTGCTGAGGGCGACCGCGTAGCTCTGGTCCTCGCCGCTGAACTCGGTCGTCTTCGGCCTCGCGCCCGGCGAGGGGTATCCGCAGAAGACCGACGTCGTCCGCGGTCCGGTCACCGGCGGGCCGACCTCGACGCTGACGCACGACCACATCTCCGGCTGGCCGCTGTGGGGACCGCAGGGCCAGATCGTCTTCGTCAAGCAACTGAACGCGAGGCAGCGCAAGTACGGACCGAAGAACGACCTCTTCCTGATGGACGCGAACGGCAAGGGCGTCAAGCGCCTCACCCACACGAAGGTCGATCCGCTGACGGTCGGCCTCTTCCCGACCGCCTGGTCGGCGTCCGGCAACCAGCTCCTCGCCGAGTTCGGCGGCCAGGACACGAGCTACGCGGTGGCGGTCGACCCGAAGACCGGGGCGGAAAGGAACCTGAGCCCGGGCAACACGGAGACCGGCTTCGCCGGCGTCGCGCTGACGCCGAACGGCAAGACCGTGCTCGGCTACATCGGCGGCTTCGAAGGTGGCGGCACCGCGGTGAAGATCGCCTCGGTCCCCTACAAGGGCGGCAAGCCGAAGGTGCTCGTGAGGGGCGGCTTCTCGCCGTCCTGGGGCGGTTGATCCGATGGTCGGCAAGAAAGCCCTCGCAGCCCTCCTCGCCCTCGCCGCGCTTCTGGCGCTGCCTGCGGCCGCCAACGCGACCCTCTCCTACACCAAGGGGATCCAGAAGCCGCGCGTCTACGTCGCCGAAGACAACGGCAAGGGAGCGCGGCAGGTGGGGCTCGGTCGCAACTCGCACGTCTCGCCGGACGGCGAATGGATCGCCTACGAACGGGAAACGAGGAACGGGCTCGGCGAACTGCGGCTCTACCAGCCTGCTTGCCGCTTTCGACGTCGACCACGTACAGCGTCCGCTTGCCGAGTTCGCCCCCGCCCAGGGCCGCCACCATGGTCGAGTCCGGGGACCAGGCGAACGTATAGGTTTCGCGCCAGGGCGAGAAGAGCGTCTTCGTCTTCCCCGTGGCGACGTCGTAGAGCTTCATCTCCGGCCCGCCCTTGCCCTTGGTTTCCCGTTCGAAGGCGACGAGCTTGCCGTCGGGCGAGACCTTTGCGTTGCCGCCGGCGCCGATCGGCTTCGCTCCCTTGCCGTTGTCCTGGGCGACGACGACGTGCGGGTGGAAGGCGTGCGTGGTGTAGGCGAGGGTCGCCTGCGCGGCGGCCGGTGCGGCCAACAGCGCGACGAGCGCGAGAAGTGCGGGGACGAGCTTCAGCTTCGGCAAGTTGGACATCGGTTGCTCCTATGTCAAGCCATCGCCGCGATCTGCGGCCCCGGCAGGTCTCTCTGAGTGTCGACGGTGTTCATGTATCTCCCTCTCTCGGATTTGAGGAGAAGCCGCCAGACCCGGCGGGCGAGGTGGCGCTTCA
>DASZUW010000279.1:0-3163 GCA_035547475.1 Solirubrobacterales bacterium | reverse complement strand
TCGCGGGCGGCGGCGAGCGGCGGACCGCGACCGTGGCGGGGCCGCTCGGCGACCCGGTGGAGGCGGAATACGGGCTGCTCGACGGCGGCCGGGTCGGGGTGGTCGAGATGGCGCGGGCGAGCGGCCTGACGTTGGTCCCGGAGGAGCGCCGCGACGCCTGGGCGGCGAGCACGCGCGGCACCGGCGAGCTGATCGCCGCCGCCGCGGCGCGCGGCGCCGAGCGGGTGCTGGTCTCGGTCGGCGGGTCCGCCACCACCGACGGTGGCGCCGGCGCGCTCGCGGTGCTGGCCGAGGCGAGGACCCGGGTGCCGCCGCTGACCGTCCTCTGCGACGTCGACACGCCGTTCGAGGACGCCGCGGTCGTCTTCGCGCCGCAGAAGGGCGCCGACCCGGCGACGGTCCGGCGGCTGAGCGCGCGGCTCGACCAATTCGCCTCCACCCTCCCCCGCGATCCGCGCGGCGTGCCGATGACGGGTTGCGCGGGCGGCCTCTCCGGCGGGCTCTGGGCGACCTACGGCGCCGAGCTCGTCTCCGGCGCCGATTATGTCCTCGACCTGCTCGGCTTCGCCCGCCTGCTCGCCGGCGCCGACCTGGTCATCACCGGCGAGGGCCGCCTCGACGAGCAGTCGGCTGCGGGCAAGGTCGTCGGCGTCGTCGCCGGACGCTGCCGCGCGGCCGGGGTCCGCTGCGTCGCGATCGTCGGCCAGTCGACGCTCGAGGATGCCGCGGCCACCGCGATGGGCCTCGGCGAGGTGGTCGTGGCGTCGCGCGCCGCCGAGCAACGCGACGCGGGACGCGCGGTGGTCGAGCCCGCATCGCCTCGACCTCGGCCGGGCCTAGGCTCCTGTCCATGAGCACGTCTCGCGGAGGGGTTCGGGTGGCAAGGATCTACGACGCTCCGGGAGCCGAGGACGGCCGACGGATCCTCGTCGACCGCCTCTGGCCGCGCGGGGTCTCGAAGGAGAAGGCAAAGCTCGACGACTGGTGCAAGGACGTGGCCCCGTCGGACGATCTGCGGCGCTGGTACGGCCACGATCCGGAGCGCTTCGAGGAGTTCTCGGCGCGCTACCGAAAGGAGCTCGCCGGGGGCGAGCAGGCCGAAGCGCTCGCGAGCATCGTCGCGATGGCCGAACGCGGGACCGTCACCCTCCTGACCGCGACGAAGGAGCCGGACCTGAGCCAGGCCGCCGTGCTGAAGGGAGCGATCGAGGACCTTCGAGAGGGTTAGGGACCGGTCAGGGACGAGTCTCCGCGTCGACGGCCCGAACCCCGCCCCCTATCCCCTCAACCACGCCCCCACCAGCCTCGCCGCCCTCCCGCGGTGGCTGATCGCGTTCTTCTCCGCCGGGCTCAGCTCCGCCATCGTGCGCTCGTCACCGGTGTCGTCGGGGACGAAGATCGGGTCGTAGCCAAAGCCGCCGGTGCCGCGGCGCTCGCGGAGGAGGCGGCCTTCACAGGTGGCTTCGAAGACGTGCTCGGCGCCGTCCTCGTCGATCAGGGCCAGGACGCAGACGTAGGCGGCGCGGCGCTCGCCCCCCGCGGCGTCGACTTCGCGCAGGAGCTTGTCGAGGTTCTCCTCGTCGCCCGCGCCCTCGCCGGCATAACGGGCGGAGTGGACCCCCGGGGCCCGCCCGAGGTCGAAGGCCTCGATCCCGGAGTCGTCGGCCAGGACCGCGCCGCCGAGCGCCGCGTGGGCGGCGCGCGCCTTGATCAGCGCGTTGGCCTCGAAGGTGTCGCCGTCCTCGAGCGGGGACTCGTAGCCATCCGGCAGCGGCTCCAGATCGACCCCCGGCAGCAGTTCGCGCATCTCCCCCAGCTTGTGGAGGTTCGAGGTCGCGAGGATCACCGCCCGGCCTCCGCTCAGGGCGCGACCCGGTCCTGCACTTCGCGCAGCCGCTTGATCCCGCCCTCGGCGAGGCCGAGCAACTCGTCCAGCGAAGCGCGCGAGAGCGGCGTCCGCTCGGCCGTCGCCTGCACCTCGACCAGGCCGCCGTCGCCGGTCATCACCACGTTGGCGTCCACCTCGGCGCGCGAGTCCTCGCCGTAGTCGAGGTCGCAGAGCGCGCGACCGTCGACCATGCCGACGCTTACCGCGGCGATCGACCCCGTCAGCGGCATCGAGTCGATGAGCTTGCGGTCCAGCAGCTTCTGGAAGGCCAGCTTCAGCGCCACGTACCCGCCGGTGATCGACGCGCAGCGCGTCCCGCCGTCGGCTTCGAGGACGTCGCAGTCGACGTAGACGCTCCGTTCGCCCAGAGCCTTGAAGTCGCACACCACGCGCAGGCTCCGCCCGATCAGCCGCTGGATCTCCACGCCCCGCCCGTCCTGCCTGCCCTTCGAGACGTCGCGCTGCTTGCGCTCCCCGGTCGAGGCGGGCAGCATCGCGTACTCCGCCGTCACCCAGCCTTTGCCACGTCCCACCATCCAGCGCGGCACCTGCTCGGACACCGACGCGGTGCAGATCACCCGCGTCCGCCCGACCGAGATCAGCGCCGACCCGTCGGCGCTTTCCACGAACCCGGGGTCGATCGTCACCGGTCGGATGTCGGCAGGAGCGCGGTCGTAGCTGCGTGAGGCGGTCATCGCCGGCGATCCTTTCACGCGCGCCGGGCGGCGCGCAGGGCGAGGGCGGCGCCTTCCCCCGTCATCCGAGAAGAAGGCGCCCGCCGCTCATTTGAACGCGACCTTGTCGACGGCCTCCTTGATCTTGTCGATGATGACGTCTGCCAGCTCGGTCCCCTGCTTGCCGTTGAACCCCTTCATCGCGGCGACCATCCCGACCATCAGCAGCGAGACCAGGAGGATCAGGCCGACGTACTCGACCGTCCCCTGACCGCGCTCGCCGGCGAGGGCGTGGATCGCCTTCACCCGCCGCGTGACGGCAAGGTTGAGCCGCCAGAGGGCGGCGTGCAGGTGGCCCAGCACTGCGTAGAACATCGCTCTCCCTTCCTCGGTTGTCGAGGGCGATGCTCGGGAGGAAATGCGCGCGGCTCAAGACGCGCGAGTGCCAATTGTGTGACGACTAGAGGCTTGATGCGGGTTCACCGTCCGTCATAGGCGGCGAGTGCCCGCGGCGCACGACCGAGCAGGGAGTTGATGTAGACCCCGACCGTCAGGGCCAGGAGCCTCTGGGCGATCCGCTGGGCGAGCCCGGCGGAGGTCT
>DASZUW010000278.1:0-3077 GCA_035547475.1 Solirubrobacterales bacterium | reverse complement strand
GGGCGGGCGACGCGCCTCGCCGCCCACCTGGTGGCGGGCGCTCGGCGCACGCGCGCGGGCCGGGCGCACGCGGGGCCGGCGCTGACCGTCGACTACGGCTCCGCGGTCACGGTGCGGGGGCGGCTCACGGACGCCCACGGGGAGGGGATCGCGGGTCGGCCGGTGTCCGTGGTCGCACGGGCGGCGGCCGGGGGAGGGGACGCGCCGGGGCGGCGGCGCGTCGTCACCGACCGGGCGGGGCGCTTCTCGCTGCGACTCCCGCCCGGCACCTCGCGCCGCGTGCTCGTCGCCTTCCATGGCGGCGGCGGGTTCGCGCCCGCGCACCGTCGCTCGCTGGCGCTGCGGGTCCGCGCCGGGGTCAGCCTGACGGCGGCGCCACCGCGGCTGCGCACCGGCGAAAGCGTGACGCTCAGCGGCCGGGTCCGGCCGGGGCCCGCGCGGATCCCCGCCCGCGGCAAGCTCGTCACGATCCAGTACCTCGAGCGGGCGAGCGGGCGCTGGCGCCCCGCGCTCGTCGTCCGCACCGGGGCCCGCGGCCGCTTCCACGCCCGCTACCGCTTCCGCTACGTGACCGGGGAGGCGCGGATCCGGCTGCGCGCGACGGCGCTGCCGGAAGCGGGCTGGCCCTACGCGGCCGGGTCCTCGGCGCCGGTCACGGTGACGGTCCACGGTCGCTAGTCTCACTGCCATGTCGAAAGCGACGCTGCAGACCAATGCCGGGCCGATCACCGTCGAGTTCTTCGACGTGGTCGCGCCGAAAACGGTCGAGAACTTTCGCAAACTCGCGGGCGAAGGGTTCTACGACGGACTGATCTTCCACCGGGTCATCCCCGACTTCATGATCCAGGGCGGCTGCCCGGAAGGGACCGGGACCGGCGGCCCCGGCTATACCTTCGAGGACGAGTTCAACGACCACAAGGTGGTCCGCGGCGCGCTCGCGATGGCGAACGCCGGGCCGAACACGAACGGCTCGCAGTTCTTCATCGTCACCACCGCGGCGGCGCCGTGGCTGGACGGCAAGCACACCGTCTTCGGCGAGGTCGTCGAGGGGATGGACACCGTCGACGCGATCGAGAAGTCGGAGACCGACGCCCGCGACAAGCCGCTCGAGGCGAGGACGATCGAGAAGGTGGAGCTGGGCGACTAGCCCGGCTCCGCCCCGCCGGCGGCGCGTCGCGCGCGGCGCCGCTTCAGGCCCTCGCCGGGCCGCCAGAGGCTGACCAGCCCGGCGACCAGCGTGACGAGGAAGATCTGGCCGATCAGCATCTCGAAGGTGGCGATCATCTCGCCCGGCTGCCCGGTGGGGACGAGGTCGCCGTACCCGGTGGTCGTCAGCGTCGTGTAGCTGAAGAAGAGGTAGTCGCCGTGCTGGACGTGGGGCTCGCCGGCGAAGAACGGCGTGTCCCCGATCCGCGCGATGACCTGGTAGGCGAAGCCGAACAGCAGGCCGAGCGCGGTGTAGACGCTGATCGCGCCGAGGATCGTGCGGGCGTTCACCTCGGCCGCGGTGATCACGCGGACGAGCACCGACACCGTCCCGACCGCCAGCAGCGTCACCTGGATCAGCCCGGCGCAGTTGAGCCAGACGTAGGCGCCGGAGAGCGCCTGGAGCACCGCCAGCAGGAGGCTCAGCGCGCTCAGGCAGATCGCGCCGCGCACGACCGGCGCGGGGGCGTCGGAGCCGACCAGGGCGACCACCGAGGTCGCGCCGGTCACCGCCATGATCAGGACCGAGGTCCAGCCGGTGTCGCTGAGCAGGGAGGTGAGGACGAAGGTGACGACGACCAGCGCCAGCACGAGGCCGAACGCGTCCCTCGCCCGTTCGGCGCGCCGCCGCCACCGATCGCCGCCAGAGCCCCGGATGCCGGACGGATCCATGTTCGGTCGGTTCGGCCGTGGCCGGCGATCTCCTGCCGTCCCGCCTCAACTCGAGAGGAAGCGGACCACCGCCAGCACGCGGCGGTGGTCCTGCGCGCTCGACGGCAGCCCCAGTTCGTCGTAGATCCTGGAGGTGTGGCGGACGATCGCCTTCTCGGAGACCCCGAGCTGTGCGGCGATCGCGGCGTTGCTGCGGCCCTGGGCCATCAGCTCGAGCACCTCGCGCTGGCGGTCGGTGAGCCGCGCGACCGGGTCCTCCTCGGCGCGGTGGCGATCCACCATCGTGGCGACGACGGCGGGATCGAGCACGGTGCCCCCGCCCGCGATCCGGCGCAGGTCGGCGACGAAGCGCTCGACGTCCGCGATCCGTTGCTTCAGCAGGTAGCCGACGCCTTCGTCGCCGCTCTCCAGCAGTTCGACCGCGTAATCGCGCTGCAGGTACTGCGAGAGGACCAGCACCGGCAGCCCCGGCAGGCGCGTCCGCGCCTCGAGCGCCGCCCGCAGCCCGTCGTCGGTGTGGGTCGGCGGCATGCGGATGTCGGTGACGAGCAGGTCGGGGCGGTGGGCGGCGGTCTTGCGGACGACGTCCTCGGCGTCGGCGGCGATCGCGACGATCTCGAAGCCCGCCCGCTCCAGCACCAGCGACAGGCCGGCCCGCATCAGCGCCTGGTCCTCGCCGATCACGACGCGCATGGCAGCTCCACGTGGAGGAGGGTGCCGGCGCCGAGCGCGCTGTCGATCCGCAGCTCGCCGCCCAGCGCCTCGACCCGGTCGGTCATCGAGCGGATCCCCTCGCCGACCGAGGCGCCGCCGATGCCGTCGTCGCGCACCTCGATCACGAGGCGCTCGGGGCCGCGGTCGAGGGTGACGGTGAGCTCGCTCGCGTGGGCGTGCTTGACCGCGTTGGTCATCGCCTCGGCGGTGACGAAGAAGGCGGTGCTCTCGACCGCCGGCGCGGGGCGCGTCTCGAAGCCCGCGACCGAGAGCGCGGTGGAGATCGGCACGCGGTCGGCGAGCCCTTTCACCGCGGCGGGCAGGCCGCGCTCGGTCAGCTCGGCGGGCATCACGCCGTGGACGAGCGCCCGCAGCTCGTCGATCGCCGCTTCGATTTCCTCGCGCAGCTCGGCGGTCGAGCCGCGGGCGACGCCGGCCTGCACCGCGAGCAGGACGAGCCGCGACTGGAGCCCGTCGTGGAGGTC
>DASZUW010000277.1:0-3216 GCA_035547475.1 Solirubrobacterales bacterium | reverse complement strand
TCGCCCATCGCCGCGATCATCGCCGCGCGGTGGGAGATCGACTTGTCGGCGGGCGGGCGGAGGGCGCCGCGCAGGGCGCCGAGCGGCCTGAAGTGAGTTCGGTCGGTCATCGGAGCGCGCGACGCTATCTATCCACCGGCGCCGACGACGGTCACGCCGTGGCCCAGCTCGCGGACCAGGGCGGCGCCCCGCTCGGCCTGCTCCTCCCCCGCCAGCCACAGCGAGACGGCCCCGGAGGTCATGTCGGAGGCCGGGTGGAGGGCCATGTCCTCGATGTTCACGCCCGCCTCGCCCAGCGCCAGCGCCAGCCGCGCCATCGTCCCGGGCTTGTTGGCCACGATGACGCGCAGCTCGTACAGCGGACCGTCCGGGCGCTCGGCTTCCAGCAGGCGGCGGCGGTCCTCGCCGGCGCCCGCGTGCCAGGCGGCGATCGCCGCGCGGTCGCCGGAGCGGATCAGCGCCGCCGCCGCGTCGAGCCGCCGCGCGACCGCCTCGACGGAGGCGGCGATCGCCTCGCGGTTGGAGGCGAAGATGTCGGCCCAGATCGCCGGGTTCGAGCCGGCGACGCGGGTGGCGTCGCGGAAGCTCGGGCCGACTTCGGGCGGGTGCTCGTCGCTTCCCAGGTCCCCCGCCGCCTCGGCGACGAGGGCGTTGGCGACGACGTGCGGCATGCCGCTGACCGTCGCCATCAGGCGGTCGTGGCGCGCCGCGTCGATCGCCTGCGGCCGCGCGCCGAGGCCCGCCACGGCACGCTGGAGCCGGTCGTAGAGGAGGCCGCTCGAGCGCTCTGTCGGGGTCAGGTACCAGCGCGCGCCCTCGAAGAGGTCGGCGCGCGCGTTGGCGACGCCCGCCGTCTCGGCCCCCGCCAGCGGGTGGCCGCCGATGAAGCGCCCGTCGGCGCCGAGGGCGGCGACGATGTCGCGCTTGGTCGAGCCGACGTCGGTGACGGCGGCCTCGGCGCCGCTCGCCGCCACCGCCGCCGCGGCCAGCTCCGGCAGCCGCCCGACCGGCGCCGCGCAGAAGACGATCTCCGCCCCCGCGACCGCCGCGGCGACCGAATCCGTGGCTGTGTCGGCGGCGCCGCCGGCGAGCGCCGCCTCGCGCGTGGCCGCGTCGGGGTCGTAGCCCGCGACGGTGGCGCCGAGCCGCTCCCGCGCCGCCAGCCCGATCGAGCCGCCGATCAGCCCGACGCCGAGGACGGCGATCCGCGGCGTCACCGGATGAGCGGCCCCGCGGCCGCCGAACCGCTCATCCGCCCCGGCACGGTCCCACTACGCGCGCCGGGCCTGGACCGCGGAGGCGAACCGGTCGAGCGCCTGGACGGTGTCCTCCCAGCCGAGGCAGGCGTCGGTGATCGACTGGCCGTAGACGAGGTCCTCGCCCGGCTTCAGGTCCTGGCGCCCCTCGACCAGGAACGACTCGAGCATCACGCCGGTGATCGCCTTGTTGCCGTCGGCGACCTGGTCGGCGATTTCGCCCGCGGCGAAGAACTGCCGCTCCGGGTCCTTGCCGCTGTTGTCGTGGGAGGCGTCGATGACGAGGCGCTCCGGCAGCCCGGCGACGCCGAGCGTCACCAGCGCGTCCTCGACCTCCGGCACGTGGTAATTCGGCATCCCGTGGCCGCCGCGCAGGATGATGTGGCAGTCGGGGTTGCCGGTCGTGTGGAGGATCGCCGGCGCGCCGGTGTCGTCGATGCCCGCGAAGGCGTGCTGCGCGGCGGCGGCGCGGACCGCGTCGACCGCGACCTGGACGTTGCCGTCGGTGCGGTTCTTGAAGCCGATCGGCATCGAGAGGCCGGAGCCGAGCTGGCGGTGCGTCTGGCTCTCCGAGGTGCGCGCGCCGATCGCCCCCCAGGCGACCGTGTCGGCGATGTACTGCGGCGTGATCGGGTCGAGGAACTCGCAGCCGACCGGCAGGCCCAGTTCGACCACCTCGAGCAGCAGCTTGCGCGCGATCCGCAGGCCCGCGTTGACGTCGGCGGAGCCGTCGAGGTGCGGGTCGTTGATCAGGCCCTTCCAGCCGACCGTCGTCCGCGGCTTCTCGAAGTAGACCCGCATCACGATGAGCAGGTCCTCGCTCAGCTCGCGCGCCACGCCCGCGAGGCGGTTGGCGTAGTCGAGCGCCGCCTTCGGGTCGTGCACGCTGCACGGCCCGACCACCACCATGAGGCGCGGGTCGCGCCCGTGGAGGACGTCGACGACTTCCTTGCGGCTCTCGATGACCGACTTGGTGCGCTCCTCGCCGAGCGGCAGCTCGCCGAGCAGCGTGCCCGGCGGCGTCAGCTCGACCACTTTTGCGATCCGCTGTTCACGGACGCCGTCCCGCTTGGCGCCGTCCATCCCGATGATCATTTTCGCTTCGCCTTTCTCCAAAACGCTGCAATCGTAACTTCCCCTTGTCCTGTCCCGGACCTGCGTGGGTGCGGGTGTGCGCACCCGCCTGGGCGGCGCCCGGCCGAAGACCGTCTCGGGGCGACCAGGGGTCGCCGGGCCGGACGCCTAGCTAAATCGCCAGTAATACGCGGTGAGGCTGCCACTGCCGCGGGTCGCGCCGAGCGCGATTCGAGTTTCCAGAGCGGTGGTGGCAGTGCTCGTCACAGCGAAGGCTTTGTACCACTAGGAGAGGAGCGGGGCAAGCGCGGCAAGGAAGCGGTCGTCCTCTTGGGGGGTGCCGTAGCTGACCCGGATGTGGCCCGGGTCGCCGAGCGGCGCGCCGGCGCGCACCGCGATCTGCTTCGCGGCGAGCCCGCCCAGCACCAGCTCTTCGTCGTTGTCGCCGAGGTCGATCCAGGAGAAGTTGGCCTGCGACTCCGACGCCCAGAGGCCGAGCTCGCGGACGCCCTCCTGCACGCGAATCCGCTCGGCGACGGCCGCCTCGACCCGCGCCAGCACGTCGTCCTGGTGGAGGATCGCCTCCGCCCCGGCCGCCTGGGCGAGCGCGTTGACGCTGAAGGGCTGGCGCACCGCGTCGACCGCGGCGCGGAAGTTCGCCGAGCCGATCGCGTAACCGACGCGCAGCCCGGCCAGCCCGTAGCACTTGCTGAAGGTGCGCAGGACGACGAGGTTCGGGAAGTCCTTCAGGAGGTCCAGCGAGGCGTCCGGGTCGTCGTTGGTCTGGAACTCGACGTAGGCCTCGTCGAGCATCACCGTCACGTGCGACGGCACCTTCTCGAGGAAGGCGGCGATCGCCGCCGCCGGGGGGTGTGTCGCGGTCGGG
>DASZUW010000276.1:0-5742 GCA_035547475.1 Solirubrobacterales bacterium | reverse complement strand
CGGATCGGCTGCTCGCAGATGCACGTCTCGCGCCTGCTGCGCGCCACGCTGGCGCGGCTGCGTGAGCAGGCGGACGCTACGGGCGAGGCGATTCGAACGCCAGCATCCCCCAGGTGACCGGCGTCGTGCGGACCGGCTCGCCGGCGCGGGCGAGGCGCTCTTCGGCCGTCTCGCGGACCCGTTCGATGTCGTCCAACATCCGCTTGTTCAGCTCGCAGAGCTCGTCCCAGCCCTGCTCGTCGAGCGCCATCCGCACCCACACGAGCCAGCGGTCCTCGCGCGCGTCGAAGGTGCCTTCGAGCACCGCGCTTTCGGCCCGCGCCATCAGACCCTGGAGGACGACGCCGCTGACTTCCTCGCGCCGCTCGCGGTCGAGCGCCTCCCATTCGTCGGTGGCGAACAGGGCGCGGGCGGCACCGCGGTAGACGTTTTCGACGGCGCCGCGGCGGACGTGGTGCTCGACGACCTCCACGCACCCGGCCCGCAGCAGCTTGCGGAAGTGATAGGCGACCTGGGAGACGGCGATGCCCTCGTCGAGGTGGTCGAGCAGCCCGCTCGCGTAGCCGTTGCGGACGAAGCTGACGGCGCTGACGTCGACCTCGTTGGCGATTTCCAGCATCCGCACCCGCAGCGGATGGCTGAGGATTTCCGCCCGCGTCCTCTGGAATTCGCGGCGCGGCCGGCGGCGATCGACGTCCGTCTCGCTCATGAATTGTCCTGAACGTTTGATTTATCCATTTAACTCGATGTGTACCACGCAAAGCCCCGGACGATGCGCAGAAATCCGGCTTCGCGCCCAAAGTGCGATGGAACCGGCCCCCGCCCGCGCCTGTCTTCCCACTCCGTGAGCTCGCAAGGAGCGAGGCAGGGAGGGGGTGAGACGGCGAGATGAGGATCTCGATGGCGGAGATGCTGGCTCCGACCAGCAGCACCACCAAGGGCAACTAGGGCGGGCGGGCCGGCGGCGCCGTCTTCGTCCAGACCGACAACGTCGCCGGCAACGCGATCGTCGCCAACGGGCTCGAACACGAGCACCGAGTTCGCCGTCGACGGCGCCAGGCTGACCACCGAGGCGACCGTGCCCTCCGGCGGCGAGCTCCCGGTGAGCATCGCCGTGCACGACGAGACGCCGGAGCGCCTCACCCCTCCCGACGTTGATGGGCCGAAAAGTCCTGATATGGAGGACTTTTCGGCCCGTCAACGTGGCGTGGCGGGGGTGGGGGTAGCCTGCGGGGGGTGAGGGAGCTGGGAGGGGCGAACTGAGGCGCGCGGGCGGCGCGGCGCTGGCGTTGGCGCTGCTGGCCGCGGCGCTGGGCGGTTGCGGGTCGATCGGCGCCTCGGCGGGCGATTTCACGCCGGCGCGGCCGGGCGTCCTCACGGTCGCCACGTCGGCCGTGCCCAGCCCCGGCTTCTGGGAAGGGACGGCCGCCCACCCGACCGACGGCTTCGAGTACGAGCTGGCGCGGGCGCTGGCGCGGCGCTTCGGGCTCGACCGGGTGGCGGTGCGGATCGTCCACTTCCACCGCATCGTGCGCGGGCACCTGGGCGGCGCCGACGTCGCCATCGACCTCCTCACGCCGACCTCCGAACGCGAAGCATCGCTCGACTTCTCCGGCCCCTACCTGCGCTCGGTGCCGACCGTGCTGGTGCGGGCGGGGACGGCGGTGCCGGACCTGAAGACCGCCCAGGAACTGCGCTGGGGGGCGATCCAGTCGACCACCTTCGTCGAAACGATCGAAGACTCGATCGTGCCCGAAGAAGAAGCGGTGCTCTACGACGGCCAGCAGGAGGTCGTCGCGGCGCTCGAAGCGGGGCGGATCGAAGCGACGCTGCTCGACCTGCCGCTCGCCGTGGCGATCGCCGCCCGCTCCGGCGGCAGGCTCGAAGCCGTCGCCCAGCTCCCCGAAAAGGAGGCGCTCGCGGTGGCGATGCCGAAGGGGTCCCCGAACCGCCAGGCGGTCGACTCCGCGATCCGCGCGCTGGCCGCCGACGGCACGATCGAAGACCTGCTCGAAGAATGGGTGGGCAGCGAAGCCGCGAACGCCGAATCCGCGATCCCGCTCCTCCACACGACCCTGCACTGATCGAGCGCGCCGCCCCATGACCATCCCCACCCTCACGCCGCTGCTCGCCGGGATCGAGCTCAAATCGCCGGGCGGGGCGACCTGGGAGTTCCTGATCCTGTTCCTCGTCGTGATCATCGGCCCGCCGCTGATGACGCGGGCGCGGGTACCGGGGATCATCGGGCTGCTGGTCGGCGGGTTCGTCATCGGGCCCTACGGGCTGAACCTGATCGGCGCCGGCAACACGACCGTGCCGGACCTGGGGCAGCTCGGGCTGCTCTACCTGATGTTCGTCGCCGGGGTGGAGCTCGACCTGGCGCTGATCCGCTCCCACCGCCGCGCGGTCGTCACCTATGGCGTCCTCACCTTCGCCCTGCCGATGCTGTTCGGCACGCTGATCGGGCTGGCGCTCGGCTGGATCCCGGCGGCGGCGCTGCTGCTCGGCGCCCTGCTCTCCTCGCACACGCTGCTGCCCTACCCGACCGCCCGCGCCGCCGGCCTCTCCGCCGACCGCGGCGTCGCCACCGCCGTGGGGGCGACGGTGCTGACCGACACCGCGGCGCTGGTCGTGCTCGCGGCCGTCTCCGGGACGCAGGTCGCGGGCGGCTCGCCGGCCTCGATCGCGGCGCAGATCGTCCTCGGCCTGGCGGTGCTCGTCGCCTTCACGATGGTCGCGCTGCCGCGCCTCGCGCGGCTCGCGTTCCGTTACCTCGGCACCGACCGCGTCGTCCGTTACCTGCTCGCGGTCGCCTCCTTCCTGGCGGCGGGGACGGTCGCCGACGTCTTCGGCATCGAGCCGATCGTCGGCGCCTTCTTTGCCGGCCTGGCGCTGAACCGCCTGGTGCCGAACGAGGGGCCGCTCATGGACCGCATCGACTTCTTCGGCAGCGCCGTCTTCGTGCCGATCTTCCTCGTCTCGGTCGGGCTGCTGCTCGACCCGGGCGTGATGGTGGAAGGGGAGACGCTGAAGCTCGCCGGGCTCTTCGTCCTCGCCAGCCTTGCGGGGAAGGCGGCGTCGGCGGGGATCGCGCGGCTCGCCCTCGGCTACAGCGGCCCGCAGGCGACGCTGATGCTGGGGCTGACCGTGCCGCAGGCGGCGGCGACGCTGGCGGCGACGATCGTCGGCTTCGACATCGGCCTCTTCGACCAGTCGGTGGTGAACGCCGCCCTGGTGCTGATCCTGGTCTCGATCGTGGTCGGGACGCTCCTGGTCGACCGCTCGGTGCCGACCGTGCCCTCGCCGGAGGCGGGCCTGCGGGTGGGCTCGCGGATCCTCGTCGTCCTCACCGACCCCGGGCAGGCCCGCCTCGCCTTCGGGCTGGCGGCGCGGATCGCGGCGGCCGACGGCGGTGTGGTGCGGGGGATGCTGGCGGCGCCGGCAGGGGAGATGGCGGCGCTCGAGGCGCGGCTCGCCGAGCTGCAGGCGGCGGGCTACGCGGCCGGGGTCGACGCCGAGGCGCGGCTCCTGGTCCACCACTCGCTCGTCCCCGCGGTGGTCGACACGGCGACCGAGGGGCGCGCCTCGCTGGTGATCCTCGGCGCCGCGACGACCGCCGACGCCTCGCTGCTCGGCAGCGACGCCGAAGCGATCGCCGCCGGGCTGCCGGTGCCGGTCGCGGTCCTGTTGGGAAGCGGCGCGGAGCCGCGCGAGGTGGAGGTGGTGCGCGAGGCGGCGGACCGGCCGGGCGGCGGCGCCTTCGACGCCGACGGCCTCGCGATCGACCTCGGCCGGCGGATCGGCGGCGCCGACGTCGAGGCGAACGACCTCGTCCCCGAGAGCCTCCAGCCCCCGCGTCCCGGCCTGCTGCGGATCATGCCGGTGACGAGCTGGCAGCTCCTCGCCGGCCCCGCCGACCCCGGCACCACCTCCGCCGTCCTCCTCCTCCCCGACCTCTGATGGTTGATGGGCCGAAAAGTCCGCTATATCAGTACCTTTTCGGCCCGTCAACATCTGATCGTCAGGTAGATGCTGTGGGGGCTCGCGCGGTAGTCGGCGAACGGGGGGCAGGGGGTGAAGCCGGCGCCTTCGTAGAGGGCGCGGGCGGGGGCGAAGGCCGCCATCGTCCCGGTCTCGAGGCTGACGCGGCGGTAGCCCCGGCGCCGCGACTCGGCCAGCAGGTGGTCGAGCATCGCCCGGCCGACGCCGCGCCCGCGGGCCGCCTCGGCGGTGTGCATGGTCTTCAGCTCGCCGTGGCCGGCGTCGATCTCCTTCAGGGCGCCGACGCCGAGGACCTCCTCGCCCTCGCGGGCGGCGTAGAGGACGATCGCCGGGTCGAGCAGCTCGTGGACCTCGAGCGCGTGCGCGTCCTCCAGCGGGGTGAAGGAGCGCCCGAAGGCGAGGTGGCGCTCGACCAGCGCGCGCACGCGCTCGTCGTGGGGGTTCGCGGCGGCGATCTCGAAGGTGCCCTTCGCGCTCATCCCGTCAGTATTCCGCCGAGATGACCGGCCCGTTCGATCCGCCGCCCTTCCGCCTCGAGGAGTACCTCGGCGTGTGGGAGTTCTCGGCGAAGCACCACCTGACCGCCTCCGATGCCGAGACGCTGACGATCGAGGAGCTGCTGGGGTATGCGGACGCCGAGGAGCGCGAGCGCTTCCGGCGCCTGCCGCTCTCCTACGCGCCGACCTGGGGCGGGGAGGAGCTGCGCGCGGCGATCGCCGAGCTCTACGAGGGGCTCGGGCCGGAGCACGTCCTCACCTTCGCGGGCGCCGAGGAGGCGCTCTTCTGGGCGCTGCAGGAGCTCGCCGGGCCCGGGGACCACGCCCTGGTGACGGTGCCGAACTACCAGTCCTTCGAGACGATCCCGCTCACGGCGGGGGTCGAGGTCGAGGGCATCGTGCTCGACCCGGCGGCGGGCTGGGAGCCCGACGTCGCCGACATCGCGCGCCGCCTGCGGCCGACGACGAAGCTCGTCGCGGTCAACTTCCCCAACAACCCGACCGGGGCGATCTGCTCGCCAGAGACCTGGCGCGCGCTGGTCGAGCTCTGCGAGGAGCACGGCGCGACGCTGCTCGCCGACGAGGTCTACCGCGGCCTGGAGACCGACGAGGCGCGGCGCCTTCCGCAGGCGGCCGAGCTCTCGCCCGCGGCCGTCTCGCTGAACGTGATGTCGAAGTCCTACGGCCTGCCGGGGCTGCGGATCGGCTGGCTGGCGACGCGCCGGCGGCGGCTCTTGGAGCGCCTGGAGCGCCGCAAGCACTACACCTCGATCTGCAACGCGACGCCGAGCGAGGCCCTGGCGACCATCGCGCTCCGCAACGGCGCCGCGATCCAGGGCCGCAATCGCGACCTGATCGCGACCAACATCCCGCTCTTCGAGGCCCTCTTCGCCCAGCACCCGGAGAAGCTCGAGTGGGAGGCGCCGGCCGGCGGCTGCGTCTCCTTCCCGCGCTACCCCGGCGACGACGGGGTCGAGACCTTCTGCCGCGACCTGGTCGAGACCGAGGGCGTGGTACTCCTGCCGGCGTCCGTCTTCGCGAGCGAGCTCGGGCCGGTGCCGACCGACCGCTTCCGCATCGGCGTCGGCAGGCGGGACCCGGAGGCGGGGCTGGCGGCGCTGGGGAGGTTTCTCGGGGAGTAGGGGCGGGTGGGGGACGGCTCGGGCCGTCCACAGAGGTTCGGGGCGCCGGCGGGCGTCCTGGGCGCCTCAAGGGGGTCCTGGCAGGCTGTGACCCCCATGAG
>DASZUW010000275.1:0-1850 GCA_035547475.1 Solirubrobacterales bacterium | reverse complement strand
CCCGGCGCCTTCGTCACGGCGCCTCATCTCGGTGACGGATCCGTGCGTCGTCCGTGGGCCTTCCGTCGCCCTCGCGTCACCCTGCGGCCACGGCTCCTGACCCGCTCCCCGATCACCCGGCCGTGCCCCGGCCGGGCCGGGTCCCTCGGCCGTCTCTTCCCCGGCGCCGGACCAGGCCTGCTCCGGCGTGTGCCGCGATCGCCATCGAGACGAAGAGGAGGGCCAGGTAGAGGAGCGAGAAGAGGTAGGTGCGGAGGGCCCAGCGGCGGGATCTGGTGCGGAGGAGGCCGTAGGAGAAGGCGATGAAGACGGCGCCGAGGAGCATGGAGGGGACGAGGTAGGCGACGCCGAGGCCGCCGGCGCAGAAGGGGAGTTGGGTGACGGCGTAGAGGAGGACGGTGTAGAGGAGGATCTGGCGGCGGGTCTCGTCCTCGCCGGCGACGACGGGGAGCATCGGGATGCGGGCGGTGGCGTAGTCGTCCTTCATGAGGATCGAGAGGGCCCAGAAGTGGGGCGGGGTCCAGAAGAAGACGATCGCGAAGAGGTAGAAGGCCATGCCGCTGAGGGAACCGGTGGTGGCGGCCCAGGCGACCAAGGGCGGGACGGCGCCCGCGGCGCCGCCGATGACGATGTTCTGCGGCGTGCGGCGCTTCAGCCAGAGGGTGTAGACGAAGACGTAGCCGAGGAGGCCGGAGAGGGAGAGCGCGGCGGCGAGGACGTTGACCTGGGTCGCCAGCAGGAGGAAGGAGAGGGCGCCGAGGGTGCAGCCGAAGAGGATCGCGGCGGTGGGGGAGACGCGGCCGGAGGCGACCGGGCGGTCGGCGGTGCGCTTCATCGTGATGTCGATGTCGCGGTCGACGGCGTGGTTGATCGCGCCGGCACCGCCGGTCGAGAGGCTGCCGCCGAGCAGCGTCAGCAGGATCAGGCGCAGCGACGGCTCCCCCGCCACGTACATCGTCGTCACCGTCGTCAGCAGCAGCAGCGACTGGACCTTCGGCTTCGTCAGCTCGACGTAGTCGCGAAGGACGGTCAGCGCGCGGGGACTTGCCGCCGCCGCCTGGGAGGGCGCGGTGTCCGCGCCGGCGCCGGAGTGCATTCGGTCAGGCTACCGGCTGCGACTCGCGGGCCGCGCGCTGCTCGGCCTCGCGGGTGCGGGCGGCGATCGCGGCGCGGATGTCGCGGAGCGGCCGGGCACTGCGGACGTCCGGCTGGACGTCGAAGTTGTGGACCGGCGGCGGCGACACCGTGAACCACTCGAGCGTGTCGCCGCCCCAGGGGTCGTGGCCGGCGCGGGCGCCGCCCTTGACGCTCGCCACCGCGTTCACCAGCATCAGGACGACCCCGATGAGCAGGATCAGCACCCCGATCGAGGAGAGCAGGTTGTAGAAGTTCACGCCGGTGTGGTTGAAGAACTTGTAGGCGTCGACCACCTGGTCCTCTTCCCAGCCCGCCAGCGCCAGCGGCACGAACGCCAGCAGGGTGCCGAGCGCGGTGATCCAGAAGGACAGCCGCCCGAGCTGCTCGCCCAGCGCCCGCCCGGTGATCTTCGGGAACCAGTAGTGGAGGGCGGCGAAGCCGCCGAAGACGCCGCCGCCGATCAGGGCGAAACTGGTGGCCGCGGTCGAGGCGGTGGTTCCTTTGAGGTAGAAGGCGGCGCCGACCAGCGACTGCTGCATCTCCGCCGCGAGGCCCAGCGAGATGATCGCCAGCGCGCCGATCGAGAACAGCACCGGCGCCCGCAGCCGCAGCGCGCCGCCGTTCAGCGTCGCGATCAGGTTGTAGAAGACGAGGCCGAACGGGACGATCAGGGCCAGCGACATCAGCATGCCGAAGTACTTCCAGCCGATCCC
>DASZUW010000274.1:0-4989 GCA_035547475.1 Solirubrobacterales bacterium | reverse complement strand
TCGGCGCGGCGGCGGCGCACCTCGGCGAGCGCGGCGTCCTCGACCGGGCGCATCGCGGCGCGGTAGCCGCGGCTGCGGCGCACCCAGTCGGGGCCGAAGATCGTCAGCGCCGCGAGGCTGCTGGGGCGGTTCAGGTACTCGGTGAGGTCGGTGAGGCGGCGGCGCAGGTCGTCGAGGTGCGGGTCGTCGGCGCGCGCCCCGAAGACGGCGCGCATGACCACCTCCAGGGTGATCCTCTGCATCCGCGGCCAGAGCGCGAACGGCTCGCCCGCCGGCCAGGCGGCGATCTCGCGGCGCGTGACCTCGCCGATCGTCTCCGCGTCGTTGGCGATCGCCTCGCCGTGGAAGGCGGGCAGGACGACGCGCCGCCGGCGCATGTGCTCGGGTTCTTCGGAGAGCATCACCGAGCGCGGCCCGAGGACCGGCCCGAGCAGCGGGTTGGCGAGCGCGACGCCGACCTTGTCGCCGGCGGTGAAGACGGTTTTGACGTCGGCCTCGTCGGCGAGCACGACCCAGTCGCCCCAGTGGCGGATGCGGAGGGTGAAGGCGTCGCCGTAGCGCGCCCGGCAGCGCTCCAGCCAGGGGAGCGAGCGCCGCGCCCAGCCGAGCGCCTGCAGGGCCCGCGGCATCCGCGGCCCGGGCGGCAGGCTCACACGGCCTCCCCTCGTCCCAGTCGCTCCATCAACTCGTCCTCGACGCGGCAGGTGGCGTCGATCATCAGGTCGAAGAAGCTCGCGGTGAAGTCGCCGGGGAGGTCGACCTCGCCGCCGTGCTGGAGGTAGCGGCCGCGGACGATCTCCACCCGGCCCGGCTGCATCATGTCGATGTCGTTTTCGGCCTTGTGGATGGCGACTTCGCGACAGATCTGGAACCGCTCGCCGAGCAGGTCGACGAGTTGCGCGTCGATCTCGTCGAGACGCGCGCGGAAGGGTGCCAGGCCCGCGGCGACCGCCTGCTCGGCGGGCGTCAGCGACTGCTCGCTCATACCGGGTCCTCCCCCAGCAGGCCGGCGGCGAAGGCGTGGCTGCACGGCGCCAGCGCGTCGAGCGCATAGCCGCCCTCCTGGACGACGCACACCGGCAGCTCCGTCGCCGCCAGCAGGCGGCCGATCCCGGCGAACACCTCGGGGCCGAAGTGCCAGCTGCCGTGCGGGTCGCCGTCGACGGTGTCGTAGCCGAGCGAGACGACCAGCGCCGCGGACCCGGCGGCGAGCTCGGCGAGCGAGGCCTCGACCTCGGCCAGGTAGGCGACCGGGTCGGGCGCGGCGGCGAAGGCGTGGGCGCGTTCGCGCGGGGCGCGCGGCAGCTCGGTGCCGGCGGCGACGTTGGTGACCGGCGCCGCGTGCAGGGAGTGGAGGGTCGCCTCGCCGCCCATGCGCTCGAGCAGCTCTGACGTCCCGTTCGGGTAGTGGAGGTCGAGGTCGAGGACGCCGACCGGGGCGAGACCGCCTTCGCGCAGCGCCTGCACGGCGGCCGCGGCGTTGTTCAGGTAGCAGTAGCCGCCGATGAAGTCGGGGCCGGCGTGGTGGCCGGGCGGGCGGCAGACCGCGTAGGCGTAGCGGTCGCCGGCGAGCAGACGTTGGGCGGCCGACAGGGCGGTGCGGACCGCCTCGCGGGCGGCGGCGACGAGCGCGGCGTTGACCGGGATGTCGGGCTCGAGGCCGGGCGGCGCCAGGTCCGGCATCACGGTCGGCTCCGCGCCCGCGCCCGCGAGCGCGGCCAGGTGGTCCGGCGCGTGCAGCACCGCGAGCGCCCGCTCGACCTCCTCGTCGGCGGCCGCCGCGTCGACCGCGCGCACGCCGAAGTGGCGGCGCAGCCCGAGGCGCAGCGCGGCGAGGCGCGCGTCGGAGTCCTGCCCGGCGAGGCGCGCGTCGCCTTCGCGGATCCACACCGAGCTCGTGTCGAGCCCGTTCGTCCGCTGCTCGACCATCACCAGCTCGCTCACGGCACCGGCCTCCGCATCCGCGGGCCGAGGCGCTCGAAGCCGTTGGCGAGGTAGAAGCGTTCGGTCGCGCGCAGGGCGGGGAAGCTCTCGCGCGGGAGGCCGACCTCCACCCTCCCCGCGCCCTCGGCCGCCGCCGCGGCGGCGAGCGCGTCGACCAGCCCGGCGCCGACGCCGCGGTCGCGCCACTCGCGCCGCGTCCAGAGGACCTCGATCGTCAGCAACCGCCCGGCGACCTGGATCGCCCGCGCCCAGCTGGCGGTGAGCACGCCGAGGAGGTCGTCCCCCGCCTCCCCGGGCGAGGGGACGGCGAGGAGGACGATGCCGAGGCTCGGGTCCTCGATGTGGGCGCGGGCCTCGGCCTCGATCGCGGCGCGGGCCGGCGGCGTCCCGCCCAGCTCGTCCAGCAGCGCCGCGACGGCGGCGGCCACGGCCGGTACGTCATCGCTACGAGCCGGCCGGACCACCCAGCCGGCCGCCCCCGACCGCGCGGCCGGGCCCTGGGTCGCCGCCTCGGTCATGCGACCTCCGCGGCCCTCGCGTTCGGCTCGAGCTCGACGCTCCAGGCATCCTCGTCGGCGCGCCCGGTCACCGTGCGCGCGATCGCCGCCATCGGCGCCCGCGCCTTCAGCAGGATCTCGTCGAACTCCTCCTCCGGATCGGACTGCATGACGATCGCGCCGCCGGCACCGATCGTCGTGCGCCCCGGCCGGATGACGATCGTGCGGATGACGATCGAGAGGTCGACCGCCCCGTCGACGCCGAAATAGCCGATCGCGCCGGAGTAGACGCCGCGCGCCTCGTCCTCGAGCTCGTCGATGATCTCCATCGTGCGCTCCTTCGGCGCGCCCGTCATCGAGCCGCCCGGGAAGCAGTTGCGCACGCATTCGACCGGCGAGCGGCCGGCTTCGAGCTGCCCGGTCACCGTGGAGACGACCTGGTGCACGGTCGCGTAGGGCTCGACCACCATCAGGTCGGGGACGCGGACCGAGTCGACCTCGCTGACCCGGCCGAGGTCGTTGCGCAGCAGGTCGACGATCATCAGGTGCTCGGCGCGGGTCTTCTCGTCGGCGGCGAGCTCGGCCTTGCGGGCGGCGTCCTCGGCCGGGTCCTCGGCGCGCGAGATCGTCCCCTTGATCGGGCGTGCCTGCACGGCGCCGTCGCGGTCGACGGAGAGGAAGCGCTCCGGCGAGGAGCTGACGATCGCGGTGTCGCCGAAACGCAGGAAGGCGGCGAACGGCGCCGGGTTCGAGCGCCGCAGGTGACGGTAGAGCGCGAACGGGTCGGGGCTCGCGTCGGTCGAGATCTGGTCGGTGAGGCAGACCTCGTAGGACTCCCCCGCCGCCAGTTCGGCCTGGGAGCGTTCGATGTCGGCGAGGTAGCGCTCCCGCCCGCGGCCACAGCGGAAGGTCACGTGGCCGCCGGGCTCCTCGGGCGGGTCGAGGGGCCGCGGCGTCGGCGGATCGCAGATGGCCGCGGCAGCAAGCCGAGTGGCGGCTTCGAGCCACCCCACCTGCTCCCCGTGTTGATGGGCCGAAAAGTGCGCCATATCGTGGTTTTTCGGCCCATCAACATCGTGGCTTACGAGGGCGAAGAGGTGGGTGCGTTCGCGGGCGTGATCGACGGCGACGACGCGGTTGGCGAGCATGAGCGCCGCGTCGGGGAGGTCGGAGCTGTGGACATTCGTCGCGCCGCAGTCGGCCTTCAGCTCGTAGCCGAGGTAACCGACGTAGCCGGCCATGAGGCCGCGGTCGACGCCGAGCGGCGGCTCCGCCCGCAGGTCGGCCAGCTCGCCGTCGAGGAGGTCGAAGATCGAGCCCTGGCGCCGTTCCTCGCCGGCGGGCGTGCGGATCGTCGTCGTCGCCGCGTCGACGTCGTAGGAGAGGTGGCGCTCGCCGGGCCCGGCGCTGGTCCCCATATATGAGCACTGCGCGAGCCAGGTCGGCGCGTCGGCGGAGTCGAGCCAGAAGGAGGTCTCGGCGTCGGCGAAGAGGCGTTCGTAGAGGTGCTCGGTCGGCGCCGCCCCCTCCAGCGTCCGCGAGAGCACGGTCCAGCCGGGGGCCGGCCGTCCCGAATCACTTCCGCGCGCCACCCCGGTTGGTGGGCCGAAAACTCCAGACTGGGTTGAGTTTTCGGCCCGTCGACCACCGGAGCCCTGGGAAAGGCGCGCGGAAGTGGGGACGGAGTGCGTCGCCGGGTGCGAGTGGCGCTCGGCGAGCTGGAAGAAGTTCTGGGCGATGCGGTCGCCGAACTCGGTCGCGATCGACTCGGGGTGGAACTGGACGCCCCACATCGGGCGGGTGTCGTGCTCGACGCCCATCACGACGCCGTCGTCAGCCCAGGCGACGACGTGGCCTTCGGGGCCGACCGGACCGGTGATCGCGAGCGAGTGATAGCGGACGACGGAGAAGTCCTGCGGGACGCCGGCGAAGATGCCGGTGCCGCGGTGGCGCACGCGGCTGAGGCGGCCGTGCATCGGCTGCGGGGCGCCGGCGACGTCGCCGTCGAGCAGGTTGCCGATGCCCTGGTGGCCGAGGCAGATCCCCAACACCGGCACCTCGCTGTAACGGAGGATGTCCCGGCAGACGCCGAAGTCGTGCCAGCGTTCCGGCCGTCCCGGGCCCGGCGAGAGGACGAAGGCGTCGAACTTGGACCGCGACAGCACGCGCCAGCTCACCGCGTCGTTGTTGACGACGACCGGCTCCTCGCCCGAGGCCGCCGCCAGCAGGTGGAAGACGTTGTAGGTGTAGGAGTCGTGGTTGTCGACGAGGAGGGTGCGCATCACGCCGCCTCCAGGCCGAGGGCGCGGACGCCCTGGTCGAGCACCGCCTGGACGACCGCGTCGACCCGCGGGGCGTGCCGACGCCCGGCGGCGTGCCAGCGGGCGAAGTGCGAGAGGTAACGGGCGAGCGGCAGCGGGTCGAGATCGACGGCGCTGCGCAGGTGGCGGCGGAAGAGCTCCGCCTGGACGACCGCGAAGCGGTACTCGGGGTCGGCGGCGCCACCTCCACCGGCGCCGCCGCCCCGACCCGTGTCGCCGCCGGCGGA
>DASZUW010000273.1:0-3281 GCA_035547475.1 Solirubrobacterales bacterium | reverse complement strand
GGCCGTCCCTTTCCCACCCCCAACCCCCTCCCTACGCCGACGCGCGGGCGAACTTGCGGGCGTAGAGGGCGGCGTCGGCTACCTCGAAGAGCTGGTCGAAGCTCGTGCCGTCGTCGGGGGCACTGGCGGTGCCGAGGGAGTGGGGGGCGCGCTGGGAGAGGCGGGCGGCGAGCTTCGCCACGAGGGGTGCGGCGGCTTCGGCCTCGGTGTCGGGGAGGAGGACGGCGAACTCGTCGCCGCCGATCCGGGCGACCGAGTCGGTGCGGCGGACGGAGGCCGACAGTTCGTCGCCGACCCAGCGGAGCAGTTCGTCGCCGGCCAGGTGGCCGTAGACGTCGTTGTAGTCCTTGAAGAGGTCGAGGTCGATCAGCACCAGGGTGACGCGGGCGCGGCGGAACCCGTCGAAGGCGCCGGCCGAGGCGCTCGCGAGCCCGCGGCGGTTGAGGAGACCGGTGAGCGGGTCGGTCTGCGAGTCGTAGGCGAGGCGGCGGCGCCATTCGTGGTGGAACTCCGCCTGGCGGGCGCCGATGATGACGATCCCGCCCAGCACCACCGCGCCGACCGCGACGGTGCCGGTGCCCGGCGAGCCGATCGCCGCAAGGACCGCCAGCGCCACCTCGGCCGCGAAGCCGACGACGAGGACGCGGATCGGCGAGTAGGCGAGCGAGGCGAAGCAGGCGGGCAGGACGAGCGCGAGCGCCACCGGGCTGCGCGCCCCGCCGTCGAGCCCCGCGACCAGGCCGATGATCACGACCGTGGCCAGCGACCAGCCGAGCAGCACCGCTTCACGGTGGCGCGAGCGGACCACGCGCTCGGGCGGCAGCAGCGCGACGCCGACCGCGGTGAGCGCCATCACCGCCACGATCACCGCCGCGATCGCCACCCGGTGCCCCGAGTCGGCGAAGAAGAGGACGTAGGCGAGGCCACCGGCGCAGGTGCTGAAGGTCGCCCGCCGCCCGGCGGTAACCGTCCGCAGCCAGAAGCGGCTCTCCAGTTCGTCGAGTGCTGTGGTCTGCGGCGGCGCCATCGGTACGGGAGCGGTATGGGCGCCAGTGTACGTCCCCTGACCGAAGGGGGTTCGGGATAGTCGGATGTCCTAGGAGAGCCGTCGAGCGCCGCGGCGGCCGCGCGTCAGCGCGCCTCGGAGGCGAGGTCGACGCCGAGCGCGGTCGGGTCGACCTCGGGCGCCGACACCGGCAGGGTGAGCGGCGCGCGGTCGAGCTCGCTCGGGGCTTCCGGCGTCTCCCGCGGCCGGCGCCGACGGTCGGCGTGGCCGAGGTAGAGGACGAGCTCCCAGTTCGCCGTCCCCTCCGGCGTCGGCTTCAGCGCCGCGGGCGCGCGGGCGGCCATCTTCTTCGGCCCCTGCGGCTTGTAGAGCCAGGAGACGACGTTGACCCAGATGTCGACGAGCGAGGTGCGCACGCCGATGAAGGCGATGATCGCGTAGGAGCCGAGGAGGCCGTTGATCGCGGCGAAGACGGCGTTCGACCAGAGGCCGTGGTCGTAGGCGACCTTGAAGGTGTACACCGACCAGCCGACCAGCAGGTAGGGCAGGGTCACGTAGAGGAAGGCCGGCACGGTGCGATTGCGGACCTTCGGCGTGCGCATGAATTTGCCCTTCGCGCCGGTCAGCGCCTGGACGATCGAGCTGAGGCTGCCCGCCAGGTTCACCGGCAGGAGCAGCAGGTTGAAGCCGTAGATGCGCAGCGCGTCGGTGTATTTGTAGCCACAGTAGGAGAGGTCGATCGCCATCACCACGAAGTAGGGGACCGCGACCGCGTAGGTGAGCGGCGAGACCAGGTGGCCGTTGAAGGGGATGATCATCAGGCAGAGGACGAAGAGCGAGGCCCAGAAGGTCGAGGCCATGTAGTTGAGGCGCAGCAGCAGCTCGCCGATCGAGGTCCGTTCGCCGCGCTTGCGCCGCGCCCGCACCGCCCGCCAGAGGTTCGGCAGGATCAGGAGGCCCCCGTTCGCCCAGCGGTTGCGCTGGATGCAGAGCGAGCCGAAGTCCGGCGGCGTCGCGCTGAAGGCGAGCCGCTCGTTGTAGTTGTGAAGGGCCCAGCCGCTCGCGGCGAGGTCGATCGTCGACTCGGTGTCCTCGATCACCGTGCGGTCGGAGATGTAGCGGTAGATCTTGAACGGGCCCTTGTATTCGACCTCCTCGATGTCGGCGAGCGCCCGTTTGCGCAGGACCGCGTTGGCGCCGACCCAGAAGGTCGCGTTGTTGTAGGTCATCCCCTGGTGGATGATGTGCTGGAGGTCGGTGGTGGCGCCGGCGATCCGCTCGATCCTCGTCGCCGCGCCGGGGAAGGCGCTGTAGGGGGACTGGGCGACGGCGACGTGCTGGTGCTCCTCGCACTCCATCAGGTGGACGAGCCGCAAGGTGTACTCGGGCATGATCACGCTGTCGGCGTCGATCGTGAGGACGTAGTCGGCTTCCGGCACGACGAGGTCGGCTTCGTGCTCGGCCACCGGCGTGAGGAAGACCCCGGCCGGCGTCCGTTCTTCCCGGTAGGCGCCGCCCATCAGGCCGATGTAGCTGTTCAGGTTCATCGCCTTGTTCGGCTCGGCGGAGAGCGAGGCGTAACGCTTGCGCTGGAAGCTCGAGACCTCGCAGCGGAAGGTCCAGGCGAGGCGGCGGTAGAGCTGCGCCATGCGGGCGGCGGTGATCTTCTCCGGCTCGTCGTCGGCGGCGTTGCGCAGGGCGCCGCCGATCACCGCCAGGTCGGCGGCGAGTTTGCCGAGCACGTGGTTGGCGAAGAACTCCTCGTTGTGGTCGGAGACGTGGTAGCGGTCGCTCAGCGAGCGGATCCAGGCGCCGGCGTACTCGTACTCGGCGGCGACGGCGTGGACCTCGCCGGCGGTCGTCGGCAGGGTCGGGTCGGCGGCGCGCTCGTAGGCCTCCAGCGCGCGGTCGAAGCGGCGGCGCGGCTCCGAGAGCAGGCGCTCGACCTCCGCCGGGAGCGCCTCGGCGCTGTCGAGGAGGCGGCGCGGGCCGGCGTAACGCGGGTTCGGCGGGTCGTCGACGAGGAGGACGACGCGCAGGTCGGGGTACTCCTGCAGCGCGGTCGAGAGCAGCGTCATCAGGATCACGCCCGGCTCCTCCTGGTAGGAGGGGATCAGCGCGGTCACCGCCGGGCGGCGCTCGGCGTAGAAGGCGTCGAGCATCGCCCGCGGCGTGCGCCGGCCGGTTTTCGTCCGGTAGTAGAAGCCGAGCCGGCCGAAGAGGTAGGCGGTGGCGGAGGCGGCGAGCAGGGTGACCGCGGTGAGGAAGCCGACCG
>DASZUW010000272.1:0-3048 GCA_035547475.1 Solirubrobacterales bacterium | reverse complement strand
GCTCTGCCACTTCTTCGGCCGCCGCGAGTACGAGACCGACGACCACTCCCGCAACCTCGCCCTGATCGCGATCCCCACCCTCGGCGAGGCCTTCCACAACAGCCACCACGCCTTCCCGACCTCCGCCACCCACGGCCTCGGCCGCCGCCAGCTCGACCTCTCGGCGCTGGTGATCGACGGCCTGGAGAAGGCGCACCTGGCCTGGGACGTGGTCCGCGTCAGCCCCGAGCGCCGGGCCGCGAAGTCACTGGCCTGAGCCCCTCAGGGGGCCTGCTTGCTTTCGTACCAGTCGATCCAGCCGCCGCAGGCCTGGTCGAGCGGCACTTCGCGGTGGGGTTCGGCCTTGGTGGCGACGATCTCGCCGATGTAGGCCTTTCCTTCCCAGCCGGTGAGCGACTGCAGCCAGTCGGCGGGGGCGGCGTTGATGGTGAACTCGACCTTGCCGCCGGGGCTGCGGAATTTGCCAGCGGGCCAGAACTGGCCGTTGTTGTTGAGGCTGATCGAGCTCGGGCGCTGGCCGTCGAGGGCGGGGATCAGCGCTTCCTTGAAGCCCGGCGCTTCGAGCGAGAGCGAGAAGGGGGAGAAGTACTGGAGCGAGAGGTTCCAGGTGCCCTGCGGCAGATCCAGGGTCTGGGTCGTCGATTCGCCGGTCTCGAGGATCGAGCCGCTGGACCACTTCGGTTTGTTGCCGACCTGGGTTTCGCCGAAGAGCGAGGCGGTGCCGCCGCTGTGGAGGAGGATGCGCGTCTCGGGCGAGTTGCAGTGGGCGCGGGCGCCGGCCTCGGTCCCCTCGAGGAGGACGTGGCGGCCGCGCGGGGTCGGCCCGGTGCGTTCCCAGAGGATGAAGCTGGGCGTCTCCGCGATCCGCTTGAAGTTGGGTGGATGCTGGCTGTTCCAGGCGCCGCGGCTGGTGATCACGTAGGGGAAGCGGTCGAGCGTGCCGCGGTTGAAGGAGTCGAAGTCGATCGGCGAGTAGGCGTCGCCGGTGTCGAAGGGCTTTTCCGCGTTCGGCCAGACCAGCGGGTCGGGGAACTCGACCAGCGGCACGTGGGTGTCGGCGCCGAGGAGGTCGTAGGCCGCGTAACGGTCCTGCCCCGCGTAGAGGACCGGCTTGCCGTGGACGATCGGCAGGAAGGCCTTCAGCTCCGCGCCGTGCCCGGGCGGCCCGACGGGCGCGTCCCGGAGCGCGAGGAACGTCGACCACACCGCCCCGGCGACGAACACCAGCGCCAACCCCGACCAAGCCACCCGCGACCACGATGTTGATGGGCCGAAAACTCCTGATATAGAGGGTTTTTCGGCCCGTCGACGGGCGGGGGTCGGGGGGCGGCGGGCGAACTCGGTGACCAGGGGGCGGACGATGACGAGCATCGTCAGCGGGGCGACGATCATCAGGGCCTTCGCCTGGGAATAGTCGCCGGTGAAGGGGAGGGAGGCGAGGTAGACGATCGCGCCCGCGAGCAGGGCCAGCGGCACCGCGGCTTCGCGGCGCTGCACCCACCAGGCCACGGCCGCCAGCAGGGCGAGGACCGCGATCGCGCCCATCAGTCCCGGCAGAGGGGCGCCGCCGACCGCGTCGAGGCGGTAGTTGGCGGCGGGCCAGATCCCCAGCGTCTCGACCGGGGAGACCGGGCCGTAGGTGTTAGAGCCCGCGACTTCGTTGAAGCTCGAGCCGAAGCCGAACGGCCCGGCGACCGTCAGCGCGATCCCGAGCGCGACGAGGACGAGGATGCCGAGGAGCACCCACGGCCGCAGCAGGATGCGCAGCACCCGGCCCGGCCGCAGCGCCCGCCAGGTCGCGGGCTGCGCCGCCGCCCAGGCGGCGACGATCGCGATCGGCCAGGCGATCCCGGCGAACGAATAACAGAAGAAGACGCCGCCGGCGATCGCGAGGAACGGCAGCGCCCAGCCGAGCCGCGGCCAGAGCCCGCGCGGCGGCGCGTCCGGCCGCATCAGGTAGATCGCGACGGCGAGGACGAAGAGCGCCTCGGCGGTCTCCTTGAAGGCGGCCTGGGCGAAGTAGGAGGCGGCCATGTAGGTGACCGCGACGAGGGTCGCGCCGACGACGCGCCGCCAGGTGGCGATCTCGCGCAGCGCGGCGAGCGCCGTGAGGGCGGTGAGGATCCCGATCGCGAAGATCTCGCCGATGAAGGCCTGGCCGAGGCCGATGCCGGGGACGGCCGCGGTGGCGACGGCGAGGCCGTGGGGACCGAGCGGGTAGCCGGGGTCGGGCGCCGGCCCGGCGCCGCTGCGCAGCCACTCCGCCCAGGCGAGGTGCAGGCCGAGGTCGTTGTTGAAGCCGACGCCGAGGAGTCCCCAGCGCCCGGTCACGGCGAAGGGGAAGGAGAGGACGACGGCGACGACGAGGGCCGTCGTCAGGCCCACCCCGAGCGCCGCCGGCGCCTCGTGGTCGTGCCGCCAGGTGACCGCCGCGGCGACGATGATCAGGGCGACGATGCCGAGCGTCGCGCTCGTCCCGTGGCCGGGCGCCCGCGCCAGGATCCCGGACACCGTGAGGATCGCGCCGAAGCCGACGGCGCCCTCCAGCCAGCACCAGCGGCGCCGCCCGGCGAGCGAGAAGGTGGCCCGGCCGACCAGGAGGGAGGCCAGCAGGATCAAGGCCGCCGAGGCGTAAGTCCCGATCATCAGCAGGCAAACCTATGGCAGCGGGCCGCTGGATGCGGTGTGCGAGGCCCCCGGCCGGCGCCGGGGGCCGGCTTTCCTCAGTACTTCTCGGCCGCCGCTTCGAGCACCGGCCGCAGGTCGTCGCCGCGCAGCGGCATCTCGTGGCCCGCGGCGACCACGCGCGGTTCGAGCGCCGCCAGCTTGTGCACGCTGCGCTTCGCCTCCTGGTGGTTCCAGGCGAAGGCGGGGTGGGGGACGCTCACCTCGCCGTGGGGGAGCGGTTTGAGGCGCGCCGAGTCCACCATGTAGACGACGTCGGAGACGAGCGCGACCCGGTCGCTCTCCCGCCAGAGGCCGATCAGGCCCGGCGCGTGGCCGGGGAAGTGGACCACCTTGAAGCCCGCCACCTCGTCACCCTCGGTG
>DASZUW010000271.1:0-2903 GCA_035547475.1 Solirubrobacterales bacterium | reverse complement strand
CGAGGCGGGCACCGAATCCAGCGCCGGCAAGGCCGCGCCGACGCCGCCGACCAAGCCCGGCACCTCCAGCGTCAAGGCGACGGTCCACGTCGTCTTCGAACTGACCTAGCCACCCTCCTCGACACCCGCGGCAGGTCGTCTCCGCAGGGTGACGCGGGTCAACGGAGGGTCCACCCGGCGGGCATTTCGCCGGCGCCGGTCACGCACTCGAGCCTGTGGCCGGACCCGCGGCAGATCCTGCCGACGTAGAAGCGCTTGGCGGCCGGCCGGCCGCGCAACCCGGTCCTGCCGACGGCACGAACCTGGATCCGATGGATGCCACGCCCGATCCGGCCCTGGCGATGGGGGGAGCGGCAACGATGCCAGCCGCGATGGTCCAGCCGGCATTCAAAGCGCCGCACCGGCCCATCGGCGTAGAAGCGCACCAGCAGCTTCACGCGACGCGGCGGCACGCCCGCGAGGGGGTCGCCGCCGTCGGTCGACCGCAGGCGCAGGTGGACGATCTGGGTCCGCGGCCGCTTCGGCCCACGCTTCCTACCTCCCTTCGCGCTCTTGGTCGAGCCGCCGGGATTCTCCGGCCGGGTGCCGGCCGCGAAGGGTTCGGTGCTGGTGAGGATGGCGCCGCGACTGCCGACCAGGGCACAGAATTCGACGCCCGGGCACGAGGCGCCGAAGAGGCCGTTGGCCGCTTCGGACCCGGGCCTCTCCGCGGCTTCCGAGTAGGGCCGTACGTTGGTCGAGGTCCAGCCGGGGCTGGCGTCGGTCGGGTCGGTGGAGACGATCGCGTCGCCGTTGGCGTCGACCGCGAGGCAGGCGCCCGCCGTGGCGCACGCCGAGCCCGTGATCTGCACCGAGCCGCCGCCGTTGGTCTCGTGCCAGCTCCCCAGGGCGGTCGGTTCGGCGGCGGCCAGCAGATTGCCACCGGTGTTGCCGGTAAGGCAGGCGCCGGGCACGCAGGAGATCGACTGCAGGATGCCGGTGCCGCCCGGCGCCCCGACGGCGCTCCAGGCCGCGGCTCCCCCCGCCGGGTCGCGAGAGGCGACGAGTTCGCCGTTGGCGCCCGCGGCGACGCAGAGCGTCGTCGAGGCGCAGGCGACGGCGCGCAGGTCGAACGATTCGCCAAGGTCGGCTTCCTGCCACGCGGAGGCAGGACCGGTCGGATCGGTCGAGGTGAAGACCTTGCCGGTGTTGACGCGCCGGCCGGAAACGGCGACGCAGAACGATTCGGTCGGGCAGGAGACACCGTAGAGATGGATATTCCGCCCGGTCGGCTTCAGTTCGGTGACGTTCCAGGCCGACGCCGGGCCCGTCGGATCGGTGCTCGAGTAGATCTGGCCGAGGGTGGTGACCGCGACGCAGAGATGGGACGAAGGACAGGAGATGCCCTGCACCTGACGGCCCGAGATGACCGGCTCGAGCCCGCCTTCGTAACGGCCTTCGCCGACGTAGACGGCGTGCCAGGCGCCGGGTCCGCCGGTCGGATCGGTCGAGGTCGCGATCAGGTTCTGGGTTCCGCTCGCCGCGCAGAACGAGGAGGTCGGGCAGGAGACGCCCAGCAGAAAGAGTTCGCCGGGCGGCCCGGCCAGCTGCGTCGTCGTCCAGCCGCCCGCCGCGGGCGACGCCGCGGCGGGCGAAGCCGCCGCCCCGGCCAGCGCGATCATGCAGACGAACCCCGCCACGGCTCGCCTCGCCATCAAGATCATCCCTACCTCCTGTCGCGGGCCGGGCCCCTGCCGACCATGCCCGCACTCTATTCAGGGACGAAGTCGCCGCCGGTGGTGGCGAGAAGAGGCCGACCACCCGGGGGTTTTGCTCTAGATAATTTTGGGTAGCCTCCTCGCCGGGAGCCACGAACCGATGCGGGAGGGCTGAGATGGGCGAGGGCATCTTTCGACGCGCGACGTTCGTGCTGTCGCTCTTGGCGGCGGCGCTGGTCCTGCTGGCGCCCGTCGCGCGGGCGGCCCCGCCGACGCCGGAAGAAGACCCGTTCTACGACTATTCGGGCGCGACGCCGCTGGCCCAGGTCGCCCCGGGAACGGTGCTCAAGACCCGCACCCTGAGCTACCACGTCGCCGGCATCCCGCTGCCGGTGAAGGCCGTGCAGCTGCTCTACCGCTCGACCTCCGAGCTCGGCGAACCGACCGTCAACGTCACCTCGGTGCTGAAGCCGCCGCTAGCCGTCGGCACGCCGCAGGTCGTCGCCTACCAGTCCTTCTACGACTCGCTGAATCCGGTCGACGAGCCCTCCTACGCGATCTCCGGCGGGCTCACCCTGGGCGGCGCGATCCCGCAGGTCGAGTCGGCGCTGTTCGGGCCGGAGCTGCTGGCCGGACGCACGATCGTCGTCGCCGACACCGAGGGGCAGGACGCCGACTTCGCCGCCGGGCCCGAGTACGGGATCAACACCCTCGACAGCCTCCGCGCCGCGCTCGCCTCGCCCGCGACCGGGCTCTCCTCGACGCGCAAGATCGGCCTGATCGGCTACTCGGGTGGCGCGATCGCCACCGAGTGGGCGGCCGAGCTGGCGCCCACCTACGCACCCGACGTCAACGCCAAGCTGGTCGGCGCGGCGATGGGCGGCGTTCTCGTCGACCCGGCCCACAACCTCCACTACGTCGAAGGCAGCCTCAGCTGGGCGGGGGTGATGCCGATGGCGATCATCGGCGTCTCGCGCGCCTTCCACATCGACCTCACCCCCGACCTGAGCGAATACGGCGCCCAGCTCTACGCGAAGCTGGAAAAGGCCTCGATCGCCGAAGCGATCGCCCACTATCCGGGTCTCACCTGGGCGGAACTGGCGAAGCCCGAATACGCGACGCCGGAGAGCATCCCGATCTACGTCCACACCGTGAACCAGCTGATCATGGGGACGGGCGGGACCCCGACCGCGCCGCTCTTCATCG
>DASZUW010000270.1:0-6277 GCA_035547475.1 Solirubrobacterales bacterium | reverse complement strand
CGCCGCGCCCGCCCGCGCCCGCCACGGCTCCTCCCGCCTCGCCCGCGCGCGGCACGTCGCCCCCGCGCAGCCGCGCCAGGATGCCCCGCCGCGAGCGGTAGACCTTGTATTCGGGGCGGCTCTCGGGCCGCTGCTCACCGTCGTCAGGCATAAAAGGGGTCGGAAACCGTAATGGAGGTTTCTAAGGAACAACGAACTTCGCCGGATGGCTCGATCCGCCTGCAAAGCCCGCGGGAAAGGCCTTGCGCCGCTCGGGCGTGGAGACGAATAGCCTAGGCCGCCATGAACGAGGCCGAGACGATCGGTGTCGACCTCGGCGGGACGAAGATCCAGGTCGGTGTCCTCGCCGGAGTCGAGACGCTGTGGGAGAGCCGCGAGACCTCGCGCGGCCAGGACCAGGACGAACTCGTCGAGCTGCTCGTCCGGGAGGTGAGCGCGGCGCGGGCGGCGCGCCCCGACGCCGTCGCGGTCGGCCTCGGCATCCCGGCGACGATCAACCAGGCGCGCGGCGTCGCGATCTCGGCCGTGAACCTGCCGCTGCTCGACGTGCCGGTGCGCGACATCGTCTCCGAACGGGTCGGCCTGCCGGTCTTCCTCGACAACGACGGCAACGTCGCGGCGCTCGCCGAGCACCTCTACGGGGCGGCGCGGGGGATGCCGACGATGGTGATGCTGACGATCGGCACCGGGATCGGCGGCGGCCTGATCCTCGGCGGCGAGATCTTCCGCGGCGCGACCGGGGCGGGGGCCGAGCTCGGCCACGTCGTGATCCAGGCCGACGGCCCGCCCTGCCAGGGCAACTGCCCGAACCACGGCTGCGTCGAGGCGCTCGCCTCGGGGACCGCGCTCGGTCGCGAGGGCCGCGCGGCGGCGGAATCGGCGCCCGACTCGGCGCTCGGCAGGCTGCACGCCGAAGGGGTGGAGATCGACGGGCTCGCGGTCACCGAAGCGGCCCTGGCCGGGGACGAGACCGCGATCGCCGTCTTCGACCTGATCGGCACCCGCCTCGGCGTCGCCTGCGCGAGCTTCGCCAACATCTTCGAGCCCGAAGCGATCGTCGTCGGCGGCGGCGTGATCAAGGCGGGCGACCTGCTGCTGGACCCGGCGCGCAAGGAAGTCCGCGCCCGGGCGCTCACGCCGATGAACGAGACCCCGATCCTCGCGGCGACCCTCGGGAACGACGCCGGCATGATCGGCGCCGCGGCGCTGGCCCGGATCGAGCTCGAAAAGCAGCAGGGCTGATGGCGGGCGCGCTCGTCGTCTGCCCCACGCCGATCGGCAACCTCGACGACGTCAGCCCGCGCATCCGCGAGACCCTGGTCACGGCCGACTTCGTCGCCTGCGAGGACACGCGGCGCACCGGCCAGCTCCTCGACCGGCTCGCGATCCGCCCGGCGCCGCGCCTCGTCTCCTTCCACGAGGGCAACGAATCGGCGCGCGCGGTCGAGTTGACCCAGCAGATCGAGCGCGGCTACAGCGTCGCGCTCGTCTCCGACGCGGGGATGCCGGCCATCTCCGACCCTGGCTTCAAGCTGATCCGCCGTTGCATCGACCGCGACCTCGAGCTGACGGTGCTGCCGGGGCCCTCGGTGGTGCCGGTGGCGCTCGTCGCCAGTGGCCTGCCGACCGATCGCTGGCGCTTCGAGGGCTTCCTGCCGCGGCGCGCGGGGGAGATGGAGCGGGTGCTGCGCTCGACCGAGACCGTTGTCTGCTTCGAGTCCCCGCGCCGGGTGGGGGAGAGCCTGACCGCCCTGGCGGCGATCGCCCCCGACCGCGAGGCCGCCGTCTGCCGCGAGCTCACCAAGCTCCACGAGGAGGTGGCCCGCGGCACCCTCGGCGAGCTCGCCCGCCGCTTCCGCGGCGACGTCAAAGGCGAGATCGTCCTCGTCATCGGCCCCTCGGCGACCGCCGAGCATGGCCAGGACGTCGGCTTCGCCGTCGACGCCCTCCGCCACCTGGTCCAGTCCGGCGCCCGCCCCCGCGCCGCCGCGTCCGTCGTCGCCGCCCTCACCGGCACCCGCGCGAACGATCTCTACAAAGCCCTCACCGGCCGCGAGGCACGACGCTGATGGGCGTGCGCAAGGGCGCCCTTCTGCTCGGGCTGATGTCGCTGGTCCTCGGGCTCGCCGCCTGCGGCGGCGGGGGAAGCTCCGGCAGCTCGACGACCGTGGCGAGCAAGCCGAAGGCCTCCGGGCCCGAGACCGCTTGGGCAAGGGAGGTCGAACGGGTGATGCGCCGGTTCGAAAACCAGGTCTCCGCACGGGCGACCGAACAGCTCCACACCACCTCCTCGCAGCCCCTGGTCGAACCGATGTATCGGGCCTACGGAGCGGCGCTGACGAGGCTCGGGGACGAACTCGAAGCGACCGATGCGCCGAAGGCGTGCGTCGCGCTCCGCGGGCGGATGGCCGAAGACGCGCGCGCCCTGGGCCAGCTCACGACCAAACTCGGGCACGAGGGGAACGTGGACCAGGAAGAATTCTCGGCGCTGGTGGTGCAGCAGCAGGTCAAAATGCGCCGCTACGGGCGCGACCTCACCGAGATCACCTACAAGCCGCGCTGCTGAGACGGCCCGCGGCGATCGCCGGCCGCGGCGGGCCGCGCGAGGGCCGCGGCCCAGGTCGGCGCGACCCCCGGCCGGGGTCGGCTCGGCGCGCTGAGTAGCCTGGCGAACCCGCCTCGTCAACTGCCCTACGTCGTGCCCTATGATGACCGTCGTGCGCAAGACCAGCATCTATCTGGACGACGAGCAGGCGGATCGCCTCGCTCGCCTGGCTCGTGCCGAGGGCCGCCCTCAGGCGGCGATCGTCCGCGAGGCGATCTCCGCCTATCACCCCAGGCCCAGGCGGGATCGGAACTTCGCGCTCGCCGGCAACTTCGAGCGCATCGATGCCGACTCCCGCCCGATCTCGGAGATATCGGACGACGAGCTGATGCGCGGCTTCGGCGAGTGACCCTGATCGTCGACGCGGCGCCCCTGGTCGCCTCGGCGGACGCCAAGGAGCCCCAGCTCGAGGTCCTGCTCAAGATCCGCGACGAGGAGGAGGGACTGTTGGTGCTGCCCGCCCCGGTCGCGGCCGAGGTCGACTACCTGCTGGGAGTCCGCTTCGGCGAAGCGGCTCGGCGTGCCTACCTCGCCGACCTTGCCGCGCAGCGCTACGAGGTTGCGTGCCTGGAACCCGCCGACTACAAGGCGATCGCCGACCTCGATGCCCGCTACGCCGATCTCGGCCTCGGTCTCGCCGACTGCTCGGTCGTGGTTCTCGCAGAGCGATACGGAACTCGGCGCCTGCTCACTTTCGACGAACGCCACTTCCGGGCGGTCTCACCGCTTCAGGGTGGGTCTTTCGCGCTGTTGCCGGCGGACTCCTGAGCCGATCGCACCTGCCGCCTGCTTCCACGAGCGCCGTCGCCGCCTCATCGACGATCGACTGGCTGATCGTCGTCGAGGGCGGGCGCTCGGTCGGACGGTGCGGCGCTCGGAGCTCGCCGACGCCTGCGGATATGGCTACACGGCGTGCAGCGGATTTGCTCGTCCTGGGATCGGGGTCCTTCGCTGAGTCAGTAGCGTTGGCAAGAGGTATGGGCCCAAAAAACTTCTACGTCACCACCCCGATCTACTACGTCAACGCGGAGCCGCACCTCGGGCACGCGTACTCGACGCTGGCCGCGGACGTCCTTGCGCGGCACCATCGGCAGCGGGGGGAGGAGGTGTTCTTCCTCACCGGGACGGACGAGCACGGGGAGCCGATCGAGAACGCGGCGGCGAAGGAGGGGATCTCGCCGGAGGAGCTGGTGGATCGCAACGCGGCGAAGTTCGAGGCGCTGATGCCGATCATCGACGCGACCAACGACTTCTTCATCCGGACGAGCGACCCGCGGCACGAAGCGAAGGTCGCGGAGATCATGCAGCGCGTCTACGACAACGGCTGGGTGCGCAAGGGGACGTATGAAGGGTGGTACTGCCCCCGCTGCGCGGACTTCAAAACCGAGCGCGAGGTCGCGGCCGGGAACACCTGTCCGATCCACGAGATCCCACTCGACTGGGTCGAGGAGGAGAACTGGTTCTTCGAGCTCTCCCGGTTCCAGGAGCGCCTGGAAGCGCTGTACGAGGAGCAGCCGGACTTCGTCGTCCCCGAGTTCCGCCGCAACGAGGCGGTCGCCTTCATCAAGGGCGGGTTGGAGGACGTCTCGCTCTCGCGGCCGACGCTGAAATGGGGGCTGCCGCTGCCGTGGGACCCCGAGCAGCGGATGTACGTCTGGTTCGACGCGCTCCTCAACTACGTGACGGCGCTGACCTTCGCCCGCCCCGGCGAGGACCTGAGCGAGCGCTTCTGGCCCGCCGACCTGCACGTGATGGCGAAGGACATCCTCAAGTTCCACGCCGTGATCTGGCCCGCGCTCTGCATGGCCGCCGGCCTCGAGCCGCCGCGCCGCATGGTCATCCACGGCTTCCTGCTGATGGGCGAGAAAAAGATGTCGAAGAGCCTCGGCAACGTGCTCGATCCCTTCGAGGTGATCGACCGCTTCGGCGCCGACGCGCTGCGCTTCTACCTCTTCCGCGAGGTGAGCTTCGGCCAGGACGGCTCGATCTCGACGGCGGGCTTCGAGGCGCGCTATGAGACCGAGCTCGCCAACGACTACGGCAACCTCGCCAGCCGCACGCTGGCGATGGTGGTGCGCTACCGCGACGGCGTCGTCCCCGAGGGGCAGGTCGACGCGGTGCTCGCCGAGGACTTCGAAGGGGCGCTCGACCGACTGCGCGAGCTGATCGACCGGGCCGAGCTCTCCCAGGCCCTGGAGGTCATCTGGACCCTGGTCCGCCGCCTCAACCGTTACGTCGAGGAGACCGCGCCCTGGGTCCTGGCCAAGGACGAGGCCGACCCCGCCCGCCTCGACGAAGTCCTCTACAACCTGGTCGAGGGCCTGCGCGTCGTCACCCTGATGCTGGTGCCCTACCTGCCCGCGACCGCCGAGGCGCTCCTCACCGCCCTCGGCGAGGAGGACCGCGGCTTGGCCGAGCTCGGCTCGCGCGGCGGTGGCCGGCAGGTCGAGCGGATCGCGCCGCTCTTCCCGAAGATCGAGGCGCCCGCCTGAGGCCCGCCGCGTGATCGACTCCCACACGCACCTCTTCCTCTGCGAGAAGCCGGTGGCCGAGCTCCTGGAGGCGGCCGCCGCGGCAGGCGTCGGGCGGATGCTGAACGTCGGGCTCGACGAGATGACCAACCAGGAGGTCGTCACGGTCACCGAGACGGAGGAGGCGGTCTTCGCCGCGGTGGGGCGCCACCCGAACGACGCGACCGGCTTCGACGACGCCGCCCAGGCGGCGCTCGCCGAGCTCGCCGCCCACCCCAACGTGCGGGCGATCGGCGAGACCGGCCTCGACTTCTACCGCGACACCGCCTCGCCCGCGGACCAGCGGCGGGCCTTCGCGGGCCAGATCGAGGTGGCGAAGGACCTCGGCCTGCCGATCGTCATCCACGCTCGCGACAAGGACGGGGAGACGGCGGCGATCGACGAGATCTTCGCCACGCTCGACGCGCGCGCCGACGGTGCCACCGTGATCCTGCACTGCTTCTCGGCGCCGCAGAAGGTGAGCGAGGCGGCCGAGCGCGGCTGGTACTGCTCCTTCGCCGGCAACGTCACCTACCCGCGCAACGCCGACCTGCGCTTCGCCGCCGCCAAGGTGCCGGAGGACCGCATCCTGGTCGAGACCGACGCCCCGTTCCTCACCCCGCAGGTGCGCCGCCGCGAGCGCAACGAGCCCGCCAACGTCAGCGCCACCGCCGCGGTGGTCGCCGCCGAGCGCGGCGACGCCTACGAGGACTTCGAGCGGACCGTCGAGGCCAACGCCGCCCGGCTCTTCGGCTGGTAGCGGGGCCGTGGTCAGGCTCGGCCAGAACTTCCTCGCCGACCCGAACCTGCTCGACGCGATCGTCCGCGACTCGGGCGTGGGGGAGGGCGACGTCGTGCTCGAGGTCGGGGCCGGGGAAGGGGTCCTGAGCGAGCGCCTCGCGGCGCGCGTCGCCCACCTCCATGCGGTGGAGATCGACCGCGGGCTGGAGGCGTCGCTGGCGCCGATCGCCGCGCGCCCGAACGTGACCCTCCACTGGGGCGACGCCGTCAGGGTCGACCTCGCGGCGTTCGACCCGGCGCCGGGCGCGATGGTCGCGAACCTTCCATACGCGGTGGCGACGCCCGTGATCCTGAAGACGATCGAGGAGCTGCCGAGCGTGGGGATCTGGACCGTGATGGTGCAGCTGGAGCTCGCCGAGCG
>DASZUW010000269.1:0-3231 GCA_035547475.1 Solirubrobacterales bacterium | reverse complement strand
CGCAGCCGCCGGCGCGGATCGTCGAGGAAGGCGAGAGCGCCCACGGCAAGCGGCGCACGCGCGGCACCTACCGCTTCGTCGAGCTCGGCGGCGGGCGGACGCGGATCGAATTCGAGCTCGAGTGGCTGCGGGCGCCGCGCTCCGAACGGATCGCTCCCTTCCTGTCGCGCGCCTTCATGCGCCGCGCCAACGGCAAAGGGATGAAGCGCCTCGCCGCCCTGCTGGAAAAGGGCTGACGCGGTGGCGGGGGAGGGGGCCGCGGGCGGCGGCGAGGCGGTGCGCGCCGATCTCGCCGGGCTGCGGGCGCGGCGGGCGCTGACCGAGGACGCGGCGCGGCCGGAGGCGGTGGCGCGCCGCCCCGCGGCGGGCGGCCGCACGGCGCGCGAGAACCTCGCGGACCTGGTGGACGCGGGCAGCTTCGTCGAGTACGGGCGCTACGCGATCGCCGCCCAGCGCGGGCGCCGCGAGCTCGACGACCTGATCGCGCGGACGCCGGCCGACGGCTTCATCGGCGGCACCGCGACGGTGAACGGGGAGCTCTTCGGCGAGCGCGCCGCCTGCGCCGTGCTCTCCTACGACTACACGGTGCTGGCGGGGACGCAGGGGGCGGTCGGGCACCGCAAGAAGGACCGGCTCTTCGAGCTGATCGAGCGGATGCGCCTGCCCGCGGTGCTCTTCGCCGAGGGCGGCGGCGGGCGCCCGGGGGACACCGACTACCCGGTGGTGTCGGCGCTCGACACGCGCGCCTTCGCGCTCTGGGCGCGCCTCTCCGGGCTGGTGCCGCGGATCGCGATCGTCGCCGGGCGCTGCTTCGCGGGCAACGCGGTGCTGGCCGGCTGCTCGGACCTGATCGTCGCCACGGAGGGCTCCTCGCTCGGCATGGGAGGGCCGGCGATGATCGAGGGCGGCGGCCTCGGCAAGGTCGATCCGGACGACGTCGGGCCGCTGGAGATCCAGGCGCGCAACGGGGTCGTCGACGTGGTCGCCGCCGACGAGGCCGCGGCGACGGCTGCCGCGAAGCGCCTCCTCGGCTACTTCCAGGGCGCGACGCCCGCGGGCGAGGCGGCCGACCAGGCGGCGCTGCGCGAGATCGTCCCGGAGCGCGCGCGGCGCGCCTTCGCCGTCGGCCCGGTGATCGAGACGCTCGCCGACGTCGGCTCGGTCACCTTCCTGCGCGAGCGCTTCGCCCCCGAGCTGGCGACGGCGCTGGCGCGGGTCGAGGGCCGGCCGCTCGGCTTCCTCGCCAACGACTCGCGCCACATGGCGGGCGCGCTCACCAGCGAGGCCTCCGACAAGGCCGCCCGCTTCCTCTCGCTCTGTGACGCCTTCGGCCTGCCGGTCGTCTCGCTGCTCGACACGCCCGGCTTCATGGTCGGGCCCGACGCCGAGGCGACGGGGCTGGTGCGCCACGCCGCGCGGCTGCTCGTCGGCGGGGCGGCGCTGCGCGTGCCGTCGATCGCGGTGGTGCTGCGGCGCGGCTACGGGCTGGGGGCGCAGGCGATGGCCGGCGGCAGCCTGCACGAGCCGCTCCTGACGGTCGCCTGGCCCGGCGCGCACCTCGGGCCGATGGGGCTGGAAGGGGCGGTCCGGTTGGCGCTGCGCAAGGAGCTCGAGGAGATCGTCGACGACGACGAGCGCGAGCGCCGCGTGCGCGAGCTGACCGCGGCCGCCGAAGAGAACGCGAAGGCCCTGAACGCCGCGACGCTGTTCGAGATCGACGACGTCATCGACCCGGCGGAGACGCGCGGGGTGATCGCGAAGACCCTCCGCGCCGCCGGCGCCGCCGCGCCGACCGACCGCCCCCGCCCGGTCGACACCTGGTGACCCTCACCAGAGCGCGGTGTGGGACTCCATGACGCCGCGGCCCGCGGCCAGCTCGACGCCGTCGAGCGAGCCGGCGAAGGTGCCGAAGCGGTGGCGGTAGGTGGAGCGGAGGAGCAGGAAGTTGTCGTCGCGGGCGCGCTCGGCGCCGGCGGTGAAGTCGAGGCGCGAGCCGGTGGCGAAGCTGACCGCGTCGAGGCCGTCGAACTCCACCGCGGCCGGCTCGTAGGGCCGGCCGTCGAGCCAGATCGCCCGCTCGCTGCGCTCGGGCGGGTCGTTGATCCCCGCGACCAGATTCCAGGCCACCGTCCGGCCGTCGGCGGCGCGGCCGACCCCGGCCGACCAGTGCCAGCTCGTGCGGCGCGCCTGGTAGCCGGCCGATTCGTCGTCGACGCCGAAGCCCTCGACCCGCGTGCGTCTGCCGGGGGTCTCGACGAACCCGTCGATCGGCACGCCGGCGCGCTTGCGGGTCCAGCCCCAGCCCTCCCCGCTGGGGCAGATCGCCTCGATCGGCGAATCGAGAGGGCCGAGGCGCAGGTCGGCGTGGAGCCCCGGTCCGTCGATCACCAGGCGGTCGCCGTCGAGGACGACCTCCCGGCTGCCGGGGCGAAGCGAGGTGTGGTCCAGCTCGCGTCCGCCCTCGCGGTCCCAAAACGCCCAGAAGCACTGCCCGCTCGGGCCGACCTGGGCGCGCGCCGCGCAGAGCATCACCGTCTCGCCGTAGAAGCCGACGTACCGCCAGCGCTTGCGCAGGCCGCCGTCGCGCCACAGCGGCATCGGCCCGGGCGGCAGCGGCAGGGACGGTCGATCCGGCCCGGGACCACGCCAGGGAAGCCCCTCGATCGGCATTCGCGCAACCTAACCGGCCAACACGACACCGCGCCGCGCTCTACTCTCGCCGAATGGCCCAGGTCATCCAGATCATCGGCGCGCTCATCATCCTCGCCGCCTTCGCCGGCAGCCAGCTCGGCGAGCTCCCCACCGACTCCCGCCTCTACCTCGCGCTCAACGTCCTCGGCTCCACCATCCTCACGATCCTTGCCGTGATCGAAGGCCAGATCGGCTTCGTCCTGCTCGAGGCCGTCTGGGCCGCCGTCTCCGCCTGGAGCCTCTTCGTCCTCCTCGGCGAAGAAGCCGAAGCGGCGGAAGAGCTCGGGCCCCCGGAGGGGTAGGGGCTGGCGGCGGGGGCGGGCGGGGGACGCCCGAGGGACGCGGCCCTCTCGGCCACGGCCCGGGTCTTCTGTGGCCGTGGCCGAGAGGGCCGGGTGATCGGGGAGAGGTCGAGGGACGGTGGGCTGCAGGGTCACGCGAGAGCGACGGAAGGCACATGGACGTCACACGGATCCGTCACCGAAATGAGACGTCGTGACGAAGACGCCGGGATCTCCACCCTTGCTCCCGTGTTGCACA
>DASZUW010000268.1:0-1623 GCA_035547475.1 Solirubrobacterales bacterium | reverse complement strand
ATGACCCGGGGGTTCGAGGATTCGGGGGAGTTCCAGTCGGTCTTCGCGGTCGAGTTCGACCGCGACGCGGCGGCGACCTACGCGGCCAACTTCGGCGATCACGTGGCGTGCGGGCCGATCGAGGACGTCGCCTCGTTCCCCGCCGCCGACGTGGTGATCGGCGGGCCGCCGTGCCAGGGCTTCAGCCCGCTCAACCGCGCCGCGGTGGGCTTCGAGCGGCGCGGCCTCTGGCGCGAGTACCTGCGGGCGCTGGCGGCGATCGAGCCGCGCGCGTTCGTGATGGAGAACGTCCCCGAGCTGCTGCGCAGTGCCGAGTACGTGGAGTTCAGGCGGCGCGCGGAGGAGCTCGGCTTCGCGGTCGAGGGCGAGGTCCTGAACGCCGCCGACTTCGGCGTCCCCCAGCGCCGCCGCCGCGCGATCGTGATCGGCACGCGAAGCGGCGCCCCGCCCTGGCCGGCGCCGACCCACGCCGATGCCTGGGTCACCTTCCGCGAGGCGGTGGCCGGGCTGCCGCTGCGGCCGGACGGGCGGCGCTGGCACCGGCCGCGCCGGCCGCGGCCGGAGAGCGTGCGCCGCTACAAGGCGGTGCCGCGCGACGGCGGCGACCGGTTCGCGATGCAGCGGAACCTCGACCGGGCCGGGCTCGGCCACCTGGTGCCGCGCTGCTGGCGCGAGAAGCCGACCGGGACCACCGACGTCTTCGGCCGCCTCTGGTGGGACCGCCCCGCGCTGACCATCCGCACCGAGTTCTACAAGCCCGAGAAAGGTCGCTATCTCCACCCCTCCGCCCACCGCCCGATCACGGTCCGCGAGGCGGCGCGCCTGATGTCCTTCCCCGACGACTTCGTCCTGCCCGAGGACCAGGCGATGTCGAGCGTCGCCCGCCAGGTCGGCAACGCCGTCCCACCGCTGCTCGCGCGCCGCATCGCCGAGTCCCTGGCCGCCTCCCTCGACAGCAAGCCTCGCCCAGCTGTTCCTTTTGGACGCATGGCGTCCAAAAGGAACAGCTCAGCGCTGGTGGCCTAGGGAGGCGCGGACCGCGGCCTCGACCCGGTCGGCGGCGGCGTCGATCTCCTCGTGCTCCCAGATTCGGACGACGGTCCAGCCGCCCGCGGCGAGCAGCTCGTTCACGCTCGCGTCGCGCGCGCGGTTGCGGGCGAGCTTCTCCTGCCAGAAGGCTTCGTTGGAGCGGGGCATCGTGCCGTGCTCGGGGCAGGAGTGCCAGAAGCAGCCGTCGACGTAGACGGCGACCTTGGCCGGGCCGAAGACGAGGTCGGCGCGGCTCGGCACGCCCTGCAGCGGGCGGCGGTCGACGCGATAGCGCAGGCCGCGCCGGTGGAGCTCGGAGCGCAGTTCGAGCTCCGGCGCCGTGTCGCGCCGGCGCACCCGCGACATCCGTTCGCTGACGCCGGCCGAGGAGGGCGTCATCGGCGGTCGGGCTTTGCGGACCACGGCGCCAGACTCTAGCCCGGCCGCGCTAGTTGTCCTGCCCACGGACGTTGTGAACACGACTGATGGGCGCCCGGTCTCCGAGTGAGCTGTGGGGTCTGCGCCGGTTGTAGTAGCGCAGGAAGGATGGCAGTGAACGCAGGCGCTCGGTCGAGCTCTGCCATTCATGGGCGT
>DASZUW010000267.1:0-1789 GCA_035547475.1 Solirubrobacterales bacterium | reverse complement strand
GGCCGAGAGGGCCGCGTCCCTCGGCCGTCCCTCGCCCGGGCCGCGTCCCTCGGCCGTCCCATCCCTGGGCCGCGTCCCTCGGCCGTCCCATCGACCGCCTGCGATCCCGCCGCCCGCCGCCCCCCGCACCTCACCCGCCCTGACTGGCCGGCCGGCCAATGGTGCCGCTAAGCTTCCGGTCCATGGCCACGGTCGACTCGACGGTGCCGATCGCGGAGCGGCCGCCGCGGCTCAGCGCGAACCCGTTTCGGCGGGTGTTCGACGATGTGGCGGTCGAGGTGCGGGGGCGGAGGATGTATCCGCCCGGGCTGCGGGATTTCAACTGGGCGCGGACGAAGCAGGTGGCGCGGGATCCGTTGCCGGTGTTGCTCGGTGCGTACGAAGAGTACGGGCCGATCTTCTCGATGCGGACTCTCCACATCACCGCGATCTGGATGCTCGGGCCGGAGGCCAACCACTTCGTCACGGTGGGGCATCCGGAGAACTTCCACTGGCGCGAGTCGAGCTTCGGCGACCTGATCCCGATGCTCGGCGACGGGCTGTTGACGATCGACGACGAGTATCACGATCGGGCGCGGGCGATCATGCTGCCCGCCTTCCACCGCGAGCAGGTCGAGGCCTCGACGGCGGCGATGGTGGCCGAGGCGGAGGCGGCGATCGGCGCGCTGCGCCCGGGGTCGGTCGTCGACGTATACGCGTGGATGCGGGCGCTGGCGATGCGGATCGCGATGCGGGCGCTGCTCGGGCTCGACCCCGACGACGGCGGCAAGGGCGCGCTCGCGGCGGCGAAGTTCGAGGAGGCGCTCGGCTATTTCGGGATCGACTACGCCCTGCGCCTGGTGCGGGGGCCCGGCTCGCCGTGGCGCCGGATGATGGCCGCCCGCGCCGTGCTGGACCGCATCGTCTACGCGGAGATCGAGCGGCGCCGCGCCGCCCCCGACGAGGGCCGCCGCGACATCCTCAGCCTGCTCGTGGGGGCGCGCGGCGAGCGCGGCGAGCGCTTCACCGACACCGAGATCCGCGACCAGGTGATGACGCTGATGTTCGCCGGGCACGACACCTCGACCTCGACCGTCACGTTCACCCTCTACGAGCTCGCCCACCACCCCGACGTGGTGGTGCGCCTCCGCGAGGAGCAGGACCGGGTGCTGGGCGGGGCGCCGCCGACCGTCGACCAGCTGGAGAAGGAGCTGCCCTACCTCGACATGGTCGTCGACGAGGTGCTGCGCCTCTACCCGCCCGCCTGGATCGGCCCGCGCCGCGCCGTCCGCGAGTTCGAGTGGGGCGGCTACCGGGTGCCGCGCGGCGCCTACGTCAACTACTGCTCCTGGGCCAGCCACCGCCTGCCCGAGGTCTTCCCCGACCCGGAGGCCTTCGTCCCCGAGCGCTTCACCCGCGAGCGCAAAGCCGCCCTGCCGCGCGGCGCCTACGTGCCCTTCGGCGGCGGCAAGCGGATCTGCATCGGCAAACGCTTCGGCCTCACCGAGGTGAAGCTGGTCACGACGATGCTGCTGCAGCGCCTGCGCGCCGACGTCCTGCCGGGCCGCACGATGACCGTGCGCCAGATGCCGACGCTCTCGCCCCGCGCCGGCCTGAAGATGCGGCTCGTCGAGCGCGGCTGACGTGCCGCTCAGGCGACGCGCCTAGATGTCCTGCCCACGGACGTTGTGAACACGACTGATGGGCGCCCGGTCTCCGAGTGAGCTGTGGGGTCTGCGCCGGTTGTAGTAGCGCAGGAAGGATGGCAGTGAACGCAGGCGCTCGGTCGAGCTCTGCCATTCATGGGCGT
>DASZUW010000266.1:0-7393 GCA_035547475.1 Solirubrobacterales bacterium | reverse complement strand
CGCCCGTCAGGGGTCGGCACGGCATCCGCGGCAGGTGGGATGGCCGCAAGCCCCTCGCCGGCCGCCCTTTCACCTCCCACGCCCGCCGTGTGCCACATTGGCGAGCGTGGCGGACAAGATCCAGGAGCCGGAGGTGGCGGGGGGTGAGACGGCGGGGTCGGAGGGGCGGCGGGCGGGGGTGCCGTGGCTGGAGATCGGGCTGACGATCGGTGGGGTCTTGTTTTTGGCGGCGCTGGTCGCCGCGATTCCTGCTCTGCGGCATGCCGCGGTCGCGGCGGTGCACGGGGAAGCGTCGGAGGTTCGGCAGCAGATCAAGTCGCTCGGTGCGGGCGGGCCGATGATCATCATCGGGCTCGCCGCCATCCACTCGGTGGTGCCCTACCCGGCCGAGATCGTGAACGCGGCGGCGGGGTTCGCGTACGGGTTCTTCGGCGGCCTCGGGATCGTCGCGGTCGGCTGGATGCTCTCGGCGCTCATCTGTTACTGGTTCGGCACGGGCGTGGCGCGGCCGCTGCTCGACCGCTGGTTCGGCGCCGAGCGGTTCGAGCGCTTTGAGCGGATGGTCGCGCGCGGCGGCGTCACGCTGCTGATCGCCCTGCGCCTGCTGCCGATCGTCCCCTTCAGCCTGATCTCCGCTGCCGCCGGCGCCGCCCGCGTCCCCTTCGGCCGCTATTGCTGGACGACCGCGATCGGCTTCCTGCCGATCACCGCGCTCGCCGTCTACCTAGGCACGCGCCTGGAAGGGCTGCATTTCACCGACCCGGCGGTGATCGGCACCCTGGTCGGCGTGCTCCTCCTGCTCCTCGTCGCCCACTGGATCATCAAGCGCTCCGGCGCTTCGACGGAAGCACCTTGACGCGGAAGTGGAAGACGGTCGGCTTCTCGGCGAGGTTGCCGGCCTGATCTTTGGCGCGGATCCGAACCGCGTGCCTGCCCTTCGTGAAGCGGTGCTTGAAACGGGCGGGACAGATCCGTAGCGGTTCCTTGTCGAACTGGCAGTAGTAGGTGACCGGTGACTCGCTCGCCCTCAGCCCGAAGCCGACGACGACGCTGCGCTTGCGGGTCTTCACGACCTTCTTCGGGTGCCGGGCGAACCGGGTCCGCGGCGCCTTGGTGTCCACCGCGAACCCGTAGACGCCGCTCGAGCCGCCGCGGCCCTGCGCGTCCCTACCGGTGACGACGAAGGTGTGGTCGCCGTCGGCGAGCTTCGCCGGCACGACGTAGGGCGAGGTACAGGGCTGCGGCGTGCCGCCGTCCAGCTGACAGGCGAAGGCGACGGGGCGGTTCGAGGTGAATTCGAAGGTCGGCCGGTTGTTGGAGGACAGCGCGCCCGGCCCGTTGGTGATCCGCACGCTCGGCGCGCCCGCCCGTTCTTCTTCTTCGACCGAGGCGACGACCCAACTCGGCGGGTCTTCGACCGGCGTGCCGCCGAGCGCCTGCATCGCGCCGAGCGCGTTCACCATCCCGGCGCCGACCGCCTCGGGCGAGGTCACGGTCGTGAACTTGGTCGCCGAGGTCGCGAGTGCCGAGAGGATGCTCGCGCGCGTCGCGAGCGGCGCCGTCTGGCGCATCATTGCCGCGACCGTGGCGGCGTGCTCGGCCGCCTGCGAGGTGCCGCAGAAATGCCAGCCGTCGGCGGCGAGGATGCCGAAGAACGTGTTCGAGGCGCAGTCCGTGGCGGTCAGATCGGGCTTGCGCAGCACTTCGGGTTTCGCGAGCTCGGCGGCGGGCGTGGTGCCGCTGACCGGCCCGAAGTAGTGGGTGACGGGGCCGCGCGAGGAGTAGGGCTCGGGCGCTTTCGGCGCCGTGCTCGATTCGCGGTAGTCGACAGCGCCCACCGTCGTCACCCAGGGCGAGCCCTGGTGGCCGTAGATCACCGGCCCGACGACGTCGCCGCCTTCGGAGCGCGGGTACTCGGTTTCCGAGACCCCGGCCCCGTTCTCGAGGATCGAGACCTTGATCCGCGGGTTCGCGGTCGAGCTCGCGGCCGGGTTACAGCTCGCCCCGGCGCAACGCGCGATGACCAGGCGGGCTTCCTGCGGGGTCGCCGAGGGGTTTTCCCAGCTCAGCCCGATCACCGGCTTTTCGAGCAGTTCCGAGCTCCCGCTCAAATCGACGATCCGTTCTTCGCTCCCGCTCCCGGTCACGAGGAACGCGACCAGCGCCGTCTTCACCCCGTACCACGGTTCGGCCCACTGCACGTTCAGGGTCAGCGGACTGTGCGGTTCGACCGTGATCCCGAATTCGGTGTCGACTTCGCCGGCCCCGGTGCCGGGATCGAAGTCCATGCAGTCGGGTTCGTAGGGGCCTTTGCCTTCTTCTTCCAGCGCCTGGGTGAGGAAGCCTTCGATCTTCGCGTTGCAGTCGGCCACGCCGCGGAACGCCGGCGCTTCCCAGGAGGCGATTTCGTCGCCGGCCGCGTTGAAGAGGTTGTCGTTGCCCGCCGCGGAGAAGTAGATCACGCCCTTTTCGGTGACCCGGCGGATCGCGTCGGCGACCGGACCGTCCTGGAAGTCGGGTTCGGTCGGGTAGGCGAGGTCGTCGACGATCACGTCGGCCCCGGCGCCGCCCTGGCTCACCGGCGCGGCCAGCTTTTCGATGTTCTGGGCGAAGGAGATTTCGGCCGGCTCGCCGGTGGCGAAGGCGAGCTTCGCGTGGGGGGCCAGGTCGTGGACGGCCTGCAGCATGGCCCGGCCCTCGTCGGTGGGCGGCGCTTCGGGATCGATCGGGTCTTCGGCGACCACCTTAACCGGCACTTCCTGGCCGCTGCACGTGCCGGCGCGGCCGGGGAGGTCGTTGGTGAGTTCGTCGTCGTGTGCTTTGGTCGCGATCGGCGCGCCGGTTTCGGTGACCGTCGCCGAGTCGAAGGAGTCGGAGAGGACGCCGATCGTCTCCCCCGCCCCGCGGGCGCCGAAGGCGGCGCGGGCGGCGGGCACGTTCAGCTGCGCGACGCCCTGCGAGATGACCGAGCCGCCTTCGCAGAGGCCGTTGGAGGCGATCGCCGCCGCGTCGGCGCCGCCGAGCCCGGCGAGCTCCGGCGCCAGCGACGGCGTCACCGAGACGACCCCGGGGACCGCGGCGAGCGCCCGCAGCTCGGCGGGAGCGACCGACACCACCAGCGTCTGGTAGCGGCGGCTCACGTTCAGGACCTCGGCCCCCGTGGCCTTCACCGCTTCGACCGCCGCGGCCGCCCCTTCCGCGAAGCGCGCTTCGACGACCACCCGACGACCGTCGCGCACGAGGGTCCCGGCGCCTTCGCGCGGCTGCCCGAGCGCTTCGGCCTGCCCAGCGAGCGAGCGCGAGCGCACCGCGGGGGTCGCCAGCGTCTCGAGCTCCGGCGACAGCGCCGAGGAGCTCGCCAGGCCCACCGTCGGTGCCTCCGCGCCCGCAGCCCCGGCCGCGAGCAGACCGAGGACGAGCACCACCGCGGCGAGCGGCGCAAGGGCAAGGGGTGACGTCGCGAGCCTGGACCTACCGGGCATCCCGATCACGGTATCGACCGCACCCGCGACTCCTTTAGCCGACGCCGGGCCTGGGCGCCGGCCTGCGTCGACGCGGCGGCCGGGCCGACGGGCGGGCCGCCACGAGCAGCCGCGTGAGCCGCGTCAGCGCCGGCGTCGCCGGTGGTGGCGGCCGCGGTGCGCCGGGCGGGCCTTCTCGACCCGGAACCGGAACGCCACCGCCCTGCCGACGTTGCCCGTCGCGTCGACCGCTTTCGCCCGCACCACGTGCCTGCCGAGCTTGAAGCGCGGCGCGAACTTCGCCGGGCACGCCTTGAACCCCGCTTTGTCGAGCTTGCAGAGGAAGGTCGAGCTCGGCTCGCTCGCGGCGAGGCGGAAGCGGAGCTTCACCGCCTTCCTGCGCGTCCTCACCACGGCCTTCGGGTGCTTGGCGAATCGCGCGACCGGCGCCGTGGCGTCGACGGTGAACCTCGCCGTGGCGCTCCCCGACCGTCCGGCGGCGTCGGTCGCCGTCACCTTGAATTCGTGCGGGCCGTCGGCGAGCGGGGCGGGCGGCACGTAGGGCGAGCCGCACGGCGTCGCCGCGCCCCCGTCGATCGAGCAGGCGAACGTCGCCCGTCGGTTGGCGACGAAGGCGATCGAGGGCTGCCGCACCGCGCTCTCGGCGGCGGGCGGGCCGGTGATCGTCACGGTCGTCGGCAGGGCCAGCGCGGCGACGGCGGCGTCGGCGTCGAGGAGCGCGGCGCCGACCGCGGTCGGGCCGAAGAACCCGAAGGCGTTGCTGCCGACCGGGCGCGCCGTCGCTTCGAGATCGGCGCGCACTTCGGCGTTGCTCGCCCCCGGGTTGGCGGAGCGGACCATCGCCGCCACCGCCGCCGCGTGCGGCGCCGCCGCCGAGGTGCCGCAGAAGTGGAAGCCGCCTTCGCTGAAGTCGAAGAAGACGGTGGTCGACCCGCAGTCGCCGGCGGTCACGTTCGGCTTGGCGATGACTTCTTCGCCAATCGGGGCCGCCGGACCGGTCCCCGTCACCGGGCCGAAGAGATGGACGACCGGGCCGCGCGAGGAGTAGGGCTCCGGTACTTCCTTGGTGCCGACGTTGATCGCGGCGACGCTGAGCGCCGACGCCGCGGCGCTGTGGCCGAAGATCGTCGGGCCGACGACATCGCCGTCTCCCGATTCCGGGTACTCCGATTCGCTCACGCCGCCGCCGTTGTTGAAGATCGCGACCTTGAGGCGCGGCGTGCCATCGTCGCCGCCGACCGTCCCTTCGTACGGCCTCACCCCCGGTTCGGGTTCTTCTCCCGCGCGCCCGGCGCCGCAGGCGGCGTCGCAGCGGGCGATCACGATGTTCATCACTTCTTCTTCGCCTTCGCCGTTTTCTTCTTCGATCCCGCCTTCGTAGGGGATGAACTCGTAGGGCTGCTGCCTGCCCGCTTCGGTGTTCGGCGTGTTGAACGCGCGGCCGACGAGTTCGCCTGCTTCGTTCAGCACGAACATGTCGAGGTCGGTGGTGACGCCACCCCAGGGCTGCGCCCATTGCAGGTCGACGTAGAGCGGCCATTCTTCTTCCAGCGTCACGCCCCAGGTGTTGTCTTCTCCGCCCGGTGCCGGGTCGAAGTTCATGCAGGTTTCGTAATAGGAGGGCAACGCGGGCGGGCACGCCATCCCGCGGAACCGCGGCGCTTCGATCGAGCCGATGTTGCGGCCCTCAGCGTCCTTGATGTTGTCGTTGCCGGCCGAGGAGAAGTAGTTGGCGCCCTTGGCGACCACTTCGTCGACGGCGTCGGCGATCGGGCCGTCCTGGAAGAACGGCTCGTTGAAGTAGCCGACGTCGTCGACGATGACGCGCGCGCCTTCGGCGTAGAGGTCGCGGATCGCTTTGGCGAAGGCGAGTTCGCCGTTGAAGGCGGAGGCGAAGTCGATGTCCGCGCCCGGCGCGAGGTCGTGGACGATCTGCGCCATGGCGCGCCCCTCGTCGGTCCCTTCTTCCCCTTCCCCGGGCGGGTTTTCCGGTTCCTCGCCCGCTTCCGGGTAGGCGCCGGGGATGAACGGCGTCACGACCTTGACCGGCCGCCCGAAGCCGCACGGGTTGCCGGGGCCGGCAGGTCACCGGTCGCGACGTCGGACGGTTCGCTCGCCGGCGCCCCTCTCCACTGGTTGAAGGAGTCGGACAGGATGCCGACGGTGACGCCAGAGCCGTCGATGCCGAACTCCTCGCGCGCCCGGGCTGCTTCGAGCTGGCGGTCGCCCTCGGAGACGACGACGCCCTGCGGGCAGGGGGCCGCGGCGGTGAACGGCGCGAGCTCTTCCTGCACTCCCTCGACGCCGGGGACGGCGGCGAGCGCGCGCAGCTGGGTCGGCAACGCCGCGACCGTCACCGTCTGGTAACGCGAGCTGACGTCGATCACCTCGGCGCCGGCCTGGCGCAGCGCTTCGGCGCGCGCCGCGGCACCCGAGTCGAAACGCACGTCGACGACGACGCGCCGCCCGTGGCGCAGCAGGCTGCCCGGGCCCGACCGAGTCAGGCCCACCCGACGCGCCTGCTGGGCGGCCCCGAGCGCGCGCACCGACGGCGAGGAGAGCACGACGAGCCGCGGCGAGAGCGGCGAGGCCTGGGCGCCGAGGGCGGCGCTCGGGGCGGCGAGCGCGAGGAGGGCAGCGGCGGCGGCGAGCAGCTTCTTGCCGGGCATCACCCGATACTAGGCAGGCCCTCGAAGAAATTCCAAGCAGGGAGTCAGGCGTAGGACGAGCGTCGTAGCCAGACCACCAGGATCAGCAGCGAGAGCACCATGCTGCCGCCGCCGATCAGCCAGAAGTCCAGCCCGCTGCCGATGTTGCGCACCAGCCAGCCGAAGTTCTGGCCGAAGAAGCCGACCACGAAGGAGAGCGGCAGGAAGATCGTCGCCACCACCGTCAGCTGCTTGGAGATTTCGTTCAGCCGGTTGGAGGTGACCGAGAGGTAGGCGTCGCGGCTGCCGATCAGCAGGTCGCGGTAGGAGTCGATCTGGTCGGAGATGCGGATCGCGTGGTCGTAGACGTCGCGGAAGTAGTCGCGCGAGTCGGCTTCGAGCCCGGGGACCTCGAGGATGTCGTCGATGTGGCGGGCGAGCATGTCGCGCTGCGGGGTCGCCACGCGGCCGAGGGCGACGAGGTCGCGGCGCAGTTCGGTGAGCGGCTGCAGGTGCTCGGGCGAGGGCGCGCTGAAGATTTCCTCGTCGAGCGCTTCGAGGCGGCCTTCGAGGTCCTCCAGCAGCGGGAAGAAGGTGTCGGTGAGGGCGTCGAGGACGCGGTAGACGACGAACTGCTCGGAGCTCGGCGGCTGCGCGTCGAGCCGCTCCCGGACTTCGTCGAGCGCACCGCAGTCGCCGTCGTGCGCGGTGACCAGGTAGCCGCCGCTGACGAAGGCGTGGACCTCTTCCAGCTCGACGCCCGCCCCGTCGCGCGGCTCGCGCGCCCCGAAGTAGACGAGGAACATGTAGTCGCCGAAATCCTCGAGCTTGGGCCGCTGCCCTCGCTTGCGCAGGTCCTCCAGCGCCAGCGGGTGGAAGTGGAAGACGCCGGCGAGGGTCTCGATTTCTTCATTGCTCGGGGCGTCTAGATCTAGCCAGAAATACTCGTCACGGTCGAGCAGATCGGCGATCGCGGCGCGGTCGATCCGGTCCAGGAAGCGCACGGAACGAGGCTAGATGCGGGCGCGGACGAGGCGACTGCTCTGAATTTAGGCCAAAAATTCACGTCCGAACGGCCGCGATCCTGCTACCGTCCCGCCTGAAAGGGCCGGAATACCGGCTGAAGTTTGTGTCTAGCGCTCGCATGTCGTTGCATCCCGCACCGTCAGCGTTTGCAGCACACGATGTGGAGGCAATGCATGCCTACTGGAACCGTAAAGTGGTTTAGCGACGACAAGGGCTACGGGTTCATCACGCCCGATG
>DASZUW010000265.1:0-11317 GCA_035547475.1 Solirubrobacterales bacterium | reverse complement strand
AGGCCGCGGTCGCCGAGCTGGGCGAGGCAGCCGACCGGTTCGCGCCGCCGCTAGCCTCCCCGGTCGATGGCGACCAGCTGGCAGGAGATGATCGACCTCGGTTCGCGCGAGCCCGCGAACGTCGCGCCGCCCGCGGAGGCTGAGCCGGAGCGCCGGCGCGGCGTCTTCCGCCGCCTGCGCGAGTCGCTCTCGAAATCGCGCCAGGCCCTGCAGGAGGAGATCACCGCCTCGGTCTTCGAGAAGATCGACGACAAAACCTGGGAACTCCTGGAGGAGGCGCTGATCCTCGCCGACGTCGGCGCGCCGACCACCGCCGCGGTGGTCGAGCGGCTGGAGCACGAGGTCGACTCCGGCGCCGTCGCGGCCGACGGCGAGGCGATCCGCAACCGCCTGATCGAGATCCTCGCCGAGGTCGCCTCCACCGCCCGCGCCAAGATCGACCTCTCGGCCCAGCCCGCGGTGCTGATGATGGTCGGCGTCAACGGCACCGGCAAGACGACCACGATCGGCAAGATCGCCTGGCACCTCTCGAAGGAGTTCGGCCTCTCGGTGGTGATGGGCGCCGGGGACACCGACCGCGCCGCCGCCGCCGAGCAGCTCGCCGAGTGGGCCGACCGCGCCGGCGCCGAGCTGGTCCGCGGCCAGGCGGGCGCCGACCCCGGCTCGGTCGCCTACGACGCGGTCTCCGCCGCCGTCGCCCGCGGCGCCGACGTCGTCATCGTCGACACCGCCGGCCGCCTCCACACGCAGGACAACCTGATGGAGGAGCTGGCGAAGGTCCGCCGGGTGATCGGCAAACTGATCCCCGAGGCGCCGCACGAGACGCTGATCTCGATCGACGCGACCACCGGCCAGAACGGCCTGCGCCAGGCGAAGGTCTTCTCCGAGGCGGTGGAGGTCGACGGCGTCGTGATCACCAAGCTCGACGGGACCGCGAAGGGCGGCATCGCGCTGGCGATCTCCGCCGAACTCGGCATCCCGGTGAAGCTGATCGGCGTGGGGGAGAAGCTCGAGGACCTGCGCCCGTTCGACCCGGCGGACTACGCCGCGGCGTTGTTGTCCGAGTGACGGGGAGTAGCCTGACCTGATGTTCGACCAGCTCTCCGACCGGCTCCAGTCGACCCTCTCCGACGTCCGCTCGCGCGGCAAGCTGAGCGAGTCCGACATCGACTCGGCGATGCGCGACATCCGCCTCGCGCTGCTGGAGGCGGACGTCAACTTCAAAGTCGTCAAAGCGTTCACGCGGACGCTGAAGGAGCGCTGCCTGGGCGCCGAGGTGATGGAGAGCCTCGACCCCGGCCAGCAGGTGGTGAAGATCGTCAACGAGGAGCTGGCCGAGCTGATGGGGGGGACCGGCGCCGAGCTGACGATGGCGGGCTCCGGCCCGACCGTGATCCTGATGGCGGGCCTGCAGGGATCGGGCAAGACGACCGCGTGCGCGAAGCTCGCCCAGTACTTCAAGCAGCAGCGCAAGGACGTGGCGCTCGCCGCCTGCGACGTCTACCGTCCCGCCGCCGTCGAGCAGCTGGTCACGATGGGGCAGCGCGCCGGCGCCCACGTCTACGAGAAAGGCACCGACGCCGACCCGGTCGACATCGCCACCTGGGCGCTCGACCGCGCCCGCGAGGAGCGCCGCGACGTCCTCGTCATCGACACCGCCGGCCGCCTCCACATCGACCAGGACCTGATGAAGGAGCTGTCGCGGATCCGCGACAAGACCAAGCCCGACGACGTGCTGCTGGTCGTCGACGCGATGACCGGGCAGGACGCGGTCGGGGTCGCCGAATCCTTCGCCGAGGCGGCGGAGTTCGACGGCGTCGTGATGACCAAGCTCGACGGCGACGCCCGCGGCGGCGCCGCGCTCTCGGTCAAAGCCGTCACCGGCAAGCCGATCCTCTTCGCCTCGACCGGCGAGAAAATCGGCGACTTCGACCGCTTCCACCCGGACCGCATGGCGCAGCGGATCCTCGGCATGGGCGACGTGCTCAGCCTGATCGAGAAAGCCGAAAGCCAGGTCGACGAGAAGTCCGCCGAAGAACTCGAGGAAAAACTCAAAAAGGACCAATTCACGCTGGAGGACTTCCTCACGCAGATGAAACAGGTCCGCAAAATGGGCCCGCTCAGCGGGATCCTCGGGATGCTGCCTGGGATGGGGGCGATGAAAGAGCTGCGCAACGCCAACATCGACGAGCGCCAGCTCGACCGCACCGAGGCGATCATCCTCTCGATGACCCCGGCCGAGCGCGCCGACCCGGGCCTGATCAGGGGCCGGCGGCGCAAACGCATCGCCGACGGCTCCGGCACGCGGGTGCAGGAGGTGCGCGCCCTGGTGAAACAGTTCGAACAGATGCGGGTGATGATGCGCTCGATGGCGAACGGCAAGATGCCCGACCCCCAGAAACTGATGCGCATGAGCGGCCAGGTGCCGAAACCAAAGGTCCGGCGGCGGTAGGCGGTGTCCTAGGCGTCGCGGACACGGCCTTGGCCGGCTGTGGCCGTGTCCGAGACGCCCACGACGTGAGGGTTGCGGTGGGAGAGCGGGCCCCCGCCCAGGTCGTGAGGGTTGCGTGGGAGAGCGGGCCCCCCCGCCCAGGTCGCGTTCGCAGATAGCTCCGCATGGCGGCAGAAAATGCGAACGCGCCGAAGGCGGGTGTCAGGAAAGGCGCACGGGAGCGTGACGTCCCCGGCATCTCCGTGACGCCCGGGCCCGATCTCCCGGCCCGGTGCACGTGACGAAGACGCCGGGAACGTCACACCTCCGCGTGCCTTCGGTCCCTCCTCGGGCACGAAGAGAGGCCCCCGCAGGGGCGCGGGCGACCCTCGTATACGTATGCGTAACTAGGGTCGCCCGCGCCCCGGGGGGTGGGTCCGGACACGCACGGAAGCGCGACGTTCCCGGCGTGTTCGTCACGGCTTGCGGGTCTCGTCACGCATCCGCGACCCTCCGGCCACGCATCCGTGACCCTCCCGTGAGCGCCCGTGCCACCCACCCGGGCTCGCACCGCCATCCCCACGTGACCCGGCCGTCTCGGCCACCGCCGCAGCCGGCCGGGGTCGTGGCCGAGACGGCCGCGTCAGCCGCCGGCTCTTGCGTCCCATGCCCCGAGCGCCGGCTTCCCGCCTCGCATCCCTTCCCGAAGCGCCAAAACCGCCGGTCCGCTACAGTTCTCCGCCGCATGGCAGTCAGAATTCGACTCAGACGGGTGGGTTCCAAGAAGAACCCCGTGTGGCGGATCGTGGTCGCCGACAAACGGTCCCCGCGTGACGGGCGCACGATCGAGACGATCGGCCAGTACAACCCGCAGACCGAGCCCTCGACGATCGTGGTCGACGAGGAGCGCGCCCGCCACTGGCTCGAGCACGGCGCCCAGCCGTCGGAGACCGTCGCCAACCTGCTGCGCACCAAGGGCATCGCCGCCCACGGCAGCTAGAGCCGGGGCCCCGGCGATGACCGAGCTGCTGGAATTCCTCGTCAAGGCCCTCGTCGAGGACCCCGAGGCCGTGGAGGTCGAGGAGCTCGAAGAGGACGGCGACCTCGTCTACGAGATCAGCGTCGCCGACGGCGACCTCGGCCGCGTGATCGGCAAAGGCGGCCGGGTCGCGAACGCGATCCGGACGATCGCCAAGGCGGCCGCGGTGCGGATCGACCGCCGGGTCATCGTCGACATCCTCGACTGAGCGCCGCCCATGCGGCTGGACATCTTCTCCCTCTTCCCGGAGGCGTTCGACTGGCTGCGGACGCAGCGCCCGGTGCGCAACGCGCTGCGCGAAGGCAACGAGCTGCGGATCTTCAACTACCGCGACTCGACCCCGCTCAGCGGCCGCCAGGTCGACGATGCGCCCTACGGCGGCGGCGCCGGGATGGTGCTGCGGGTGGACGTGATCGACGCCGCGCTGCAGGCGGCCTACGGCGACGGGCCGCGGCCGCGGATCGTGCTGCTGACGCCGACCGGGCGCCTGCTCGACGACGAGCTGGCCGATGAGCTGGTCGGCGAACGCCACGTGGCCCTGCTCTGCGGCCGCTACGAGGGCTTCGACGAGCGGGTCCACGAGCATCTCGCCGACGACGAGGTGTCGATCGGCCGTTACGTCCTCGCCGGGGGCGAGTTGCCGGCGATGGTCGTCGCCGACGTCCTGATGCGGAAGCTCCCCGGGGCGCTCGGCAACGCCGGCTCCGCCGCGGAGGACTCCTTCAGCCGGGTGCTGGAGGGCATGCCCGAGTATCCGCACTACACGCGCCCGCCGGTCCACCGCGGCTGGAAGGTGCCGGAGGTGCTGCTCTCCGGCGACCACGAGAAGATCCGGCAATGGCGGCTGGAGCGCTCGCGCGAACGTGCGAAGGCCTTTGCCGAAGCGGAGCGGAAAGCCGCCCCTGGCACGGAATAGCTAACATTTCGCGACCGCGCGGATCCCACCCGGGGGTCTGGGCGGTTTTTCTTCGCCGGCACCCGACCAAAGCAGAAACTTCGCAATGAGCTCAGTCATCGACAGCATCGAGCGCGATCAGCTCAAGAAGGGCCTCCCTTCCTTCGAGCCCGGCGATCGCGTCCGCGTCCACTTCCAGGTCATCGAGGGCTCGCGCAAACGGACCCAGGTCTTCGAGGGCGTGGTGCTGCGCCGGCAGGGCAACGGCGCGCGCGAGACGTTCACGGTCCGCAAGCAGTCCTTCGGCGTCGGCGTCGAGCGGACGTTTCCGCTGCACTCGCCGAAGATCGAGAAACTCGAGGTCGCGGCGCGCGGTGACGTGCGACGGGCCAAGCTCTACTACCTCCGCGGCCGCATCGGCAAGGCCGCCCGCGTCGCCGAGCGGCGCTGGGGCATCGACGAGGACATGGTCTCGAGATCGACCGCCGCGGCCGACGAGCCCACCGCGCTCGATGCCGAGGGCGTGAGCCAGGAGGAGGCCGCGCCGGAGACGGTGCCAACCGGGACCGAGGGATCCGAGGCGGCGCCGGAGGCCGGCCAGGCCGACACCGAGGCCGGGCCGGAGGAGGCCGCCGGGACCGAGGCCGCCGAGGCCGAGGCCGCGCCGGAGGCCGAGGGCGCCGCCACCGAGGCGCCGGAGGAGGCCGCGGCAACTGGGGACGAGGCCGCGGCGAGCGCCGAGGAGGCGCCGGCGGCCGATGCGGGGGCAGAGTCTGATGCAGCGGCGGATGCGGACACCGAGCCCACCGCCGCCGGGGAGACCGAGGACAGTGCAGCGTCGGAGGAGCCCGAGGACGAGGAGCCGGAGAAGTCCGGCGACTCCGACGAGGACTCCGCGGGCTGAAACTCTCGCTGCCCAAGCCGAAGGGCAGAGCGGGCGGCCTGATCGAGTTGGTCGTCATCGTCGCGCTCGCCCTCGGCCTGGCGCTGGCGATCCAGGCTTGGCTGGTCAAGCCCTACCGGATCCCCTCGGGGTCGATGGAACCGACGCTCGACGTCGGCCAGCGCGTCCTCGTCAACCGCTTCATCTATCACCTGCACGAACCGCGGGTCGGCGACATCGTCGTCTTCCACCCGCCCGAAGGGGCCGAAACGGCGGCTCAGTGCGGCGTCGAGGTCCCCACCGGTGAGCCCTGCCCGAGGCCCACGCCGGGCGAGTCGAGCCAGACCTTCATCAAGCGGATCGTCGCCGTCGGCGGCGACACCCTCTCGATCAAAGAAGGTCACCCGGTCGTGAACGGGAAAGAGGACCGCGATGAATCCTTCATCCGACCCTGCGGCACGGTCTCGGTCTGCAACATGCCGAAGACGATCACCATCCCCAAGGGCTATTTCTTCATGATGGGCGACAACCGCGGCGAGAGCGACGACAGCCGGTACTGGGGCCCCGTGCCGAAGTCGTGGATCGTCGGCGAGGCGTTCGCCACCTACTGGCCTCCTGACCGAATCGGCACCCTTTAGGCGCTCTTCGGACTTTTGCTCAAGAATCACGCCGCCGTGAGATTCCGGATCCCGAAACCGAAGAGCCGAGCCGGCGGCCTGATCGAGCTGGTCGTGATCGTGGCGCTGGCCCTCGGGTTGGCCCTCGCGATCCAGGCCTGGATCGTGAAGCCTTACCAGATCCCCTCGGGGTCGATGGAGCCGACGCTCGACGTCGGCCAGCGCGTCCTCGTCAACCGCTTCATCTACCACCTGCACGAACCGCGGATCGGCGACATCGTCGTCTTCCACCCGCCCGCCGGAGCCGAGTCGAGCAGCGAATGCGGCGTCCTCGTGAAGAACATGCAGCCGCTCGAAACAGGCGAGGCGTGTCCGAAACCGACCCCCGAACAGTCGAGCCAGACCTTCATCAAGCGGATCGTCGCGGTCGGCGGCGACACCCTCTCGGTCAAAGACGGCCACCCGGTCGTCAACGGCGTGGAGAAGACCGACGAGCCCTACATCAACCCTTGCGGGGGCGGCTACGAGTGCAATTTGCCGAAGACGATCAAGATCCCGCCCGGCTACTTCTTCATGATGGGGGACAACCGTGGCGAAAGCGACGACAGCCGCTACTGGGGCCCCGTCCCCAAGTCGTGGATCATCGGCGAGGCCTTCGCGACCTACTGGCCCCCGGATCGCATCGGCACCCTCTAGCGGGGCGGCGAGCGCTCGGTGAGCGGCAAGTTGCACAAACGGCGCCTGCGCCGCAGCCAGCGCCTGTTCGACTTCGACCGCGGCCTCGACCACCGCTTCGTCGCGGGCGCCGACGAGGCCGGGCGCGGCTGCCTGGCGGGGCCGCTGGTCGCCGCCGCCGTGCTCTTCGACTACGAGTCCCTCTCGATGGGCGACCGCCGCATCCTCGGCGGCCTCCACGACTCCAAGCAGATGACCGAGGAGGCGCGCCTCGAGATGTTCCCCTGCGTGATGCGGGCCGCCGCCCGCGTCAGCGTCGTCGTCCGCTCGGCGCCGGGGATCGACCGTCGCGGGCTCCACGTCACCAACTGCGAGGCGCTCGGCGACGCCCTCGCCCGCCTCGACCCCGGCCCCGACGCGATCTGCCTCGTCGACGGCTTCCGCCTGCCGCGCTGCAAGGTCCCGCACCGCCGCGTGGTCGGGGGCGACCGCACGAGCGCCGCGATCGCCGCCGCCTCGGTCCTCGCCAAGGTCACCCGCGACCGCTACATGCGCGACGCCGCCGAGCGCCATCCCGGCTGGGGCTTCGAGGAGCACGTCGGCTACTCGACCCCGGAGCACCGCGCCGCGATCGACCGGCTCGGCATCTCGCCGCTCCACCGCCGCTCCTTCGCCAGCGTGGCCTACACGCAGCTTGGCCTTGACGGCGACTACGACGCCTCGGAGCTCGACGACGATCTTCTCGAGGAGGAGCTGGAGCATCTAGAAGGCTCCGATCAGATGCTCGAGGCTGACGACTTCGTCGTGCGCGCCGAGGACGACGCCGACGGCGTCGAAGCGGATCTCGGCGTAGCGCGGCAGTGAGCCCCCCGCCCGGCGCTCGGCGATCCAGGCGGTGGCGAGGCGGCGCACCCGCACCTGCTTGCGCGGCGTGACCCACAGCACGGGGCGCTCGGGGCCGACCTTGCCACCGGAGCGGACCGCCTTCACCTCGACGAAGACGATGGCGCGGCGGCGCGCGTCGAAGGCGACGATGTCGAGCTCGCCGAATTTGGTGCGCGCGTTGCGCTCGAGGATCCGGTAGCCGGCCGCGGCGAGGTGTTCGGCGGCGCGGGCCTCGGCAAGGCGGCCGGTGCGAAGGCGCTGGTAGGTCATCGGTGGCGCGGGTGGTCGGCGGTCATGGGCGCACCATCACCGATGAGAAGCGGCTTTTGGCCAGATGGCACCGAATTGGTCCACCCTTGGCACAGAAGATTTACTTTCTGCGCGCCACAAGTGCGTATTTCGGGCCTAGCGTCGCTCCCATGCTCGCCACCGCCCGCACCTTCACGCTCGACGGCATCTCGGCGCGGCCCGTCCGGGTCGAGGTCGACGTCCACCGCGGCCTGCCCGGCTTCGCGATCGTCGGCCTGCCCGACGCGGCCGTGCGCGAGGCGCGCGAGCGGGTGCGCGCGGCGCTCGTCAACTGCGGCTTCCAGTTCCCGCTCCAGCGGATCGTCGTCAACCTGGCGCCCGCGAGCCTGCGCAAGGCCGGCCCGGGCCTGGACCTGGCGATCGCGGCGGCGCTGCTCCGCGCCGCGGGGCAGCTGGAGTGGGAGGGCATGGAGCGGATCGCGTTCGCCGGCGAGCTCGCGCTGGACGGTCAGGTGCGGCCCGTGTACGGGGCGCTGGCGATCGCCGAGGCGGCTCGCGAGGACGGGGTCGAGGCGGTCGTCGTGCCGGCGGAGAACGGGCCGGAGGCCGCGCTCGCGGGCGGGGTGGAGGTGGTGCCGCTGGCGAGCCTGGCCGAGCTGCCGCGGTTGGCCGACGGGGAGCGGGCGCCGCAGCCGGCGCCGCTGCGGCTGCGGACGGGACCGTCGCCCGGCGCGCCGGACCTCGCCGACCTGCGCGGCCAGCCGCACCTGCGCCAGGCGCTCGAGGTGGCGGCCGCGGGCGGGCACTCGCTGCTGATGGTGGGACCGCCGGGGGCCGGGAAGTCGCTCGCGGCGAGTCGGCTCCCCTCGATCCTGCCGCCGCTGCGGGAGGCGGAGGCGCTCGAGGTGGCGCGGATCGCCAGCGCGACCGGCGGGCTCCGGGCGGGCCTGCCGGCCGGGCGCCCGTTCCGCGCGCCGCACCACACGATCAGCGCGGCCGGGCTGATCGGTGGCGGCTCGCCGCCCGGACCGGGGGAGATCACGCGGGCGCATCGGGGGGTCTTGTTCCTGGACGAGCTCTGCGAGTTCCGCCGCGAGGTCCTGGAGGCGCTGCGGGCGCCGCTCGAGACCGGCGAGGTCGCGATCGCCCGGGTGTCGGGGCGGCGCCGGCTGCCCTGCCGGTTCGTGCTGGTCGCCGCCTCCAACCCGTGCCCGTGCGGGCGCGGCGAGGAGGACCCCGACTGCACCTGCCCCGCCGCCGCGGTGCAGCGCTACCAGGGCAAGCTGAGCGGGGCGCTCGCCGACCGCATCGACCTGCTCGCCGGGGTCTCCCAGCCGAGCGCGGAGGAGATCGGTGGGCCGCCGGGGGAGCCCTCGGCCACCGTCCGCGACCGCGTCTGCGCGGCGCGCGAGCGCCAGGAGGCGCGCCTCGGCCCCGGCCGCTGCAACGCCGAGATGACCGCCGTGGAGTTGCGCGCCTGCGAGCTCGACCCGGGCGCGGCGACGATGCTCGCCGAGCTCTACGAGCGGCGGCGGCTGAGCGGGCGGGCGCACGACCGCGCCCTGCGGCTGGCGCAGACCGTCGCCGACCTCGCCGGCGCCCCGCGGATCGGCGAGGAGGAGATGGCGCAGGCGCTCCAGCTCCGGCGGAGGGACCGTGTCTGAGCGGCGGGCATGCGTCGGGTGCCTGCGGCGCTCGTGGCTGCTCTCGCTGCTCGGGCCGTTCCTGGAGAAGACGGCGACCGGCAAGGTCGGGCGGCGCTCGCCCGAACTGCTGCGGCTGGGCAACGAGGACCTGGTCGAGGTCGTCGCGCCGCGGTCGGGCGGGCGGTTCCTCACCGAGGTCGAGGCGCGCGGCGAGGGGTGGTTCGCGGAGGCGCTGCGCGAGAGCGGGTGCTGGGCGATCTGCCGCCACGACGACCGCTATCCGCCGGGGCTGCGCGACGCCGCCGACGCCCCCTGGGCGCTCCTCGGGCGCGGCGACCGAGCCCTGCTGGAGTCGATCGAGCCGCAGGCGGCGGTGACGGTCGTCGGCTCGCGGCGGGCGACCTCCTACGGGCGCGAGGTCGCCCGCGACCTGGCGCGGGAGCTCGCCGCGGCGGGGCTGGTCGTGGTCAGCGGCCTGGCCTTCGGCATCGACGCCTGCGCCCACCGCGGCGCCCTCGACGCGGGCGGGAGGACGATCGCGGTGCTCGGCTGCGGCCCCGACACCTCCTACCCGGCCGCCCACCGCGGCCTCTGGCGCTCGATCGCCGAGACCGGCGCCGTGATCTCCGAGCTGCCGCCCGGCTCGACCCCGTGGCGCTGGAGCTTCCCGGCGCGCAACCGGGTGATGGCGGCGCTCGCCGGGATGACGGTGGTGGTCGAGGCGGCGGCGAGGTCGGGCTCGCTGATCACCGCCGACCTGGCGGCCGAGCTGGGGCGGGACCTCGGCGCCGTGCCCGGGCCGGTGACCTCCCGTGCGTCGGCCGGGCCGAACGAGCTCCTCGCCGGCGGCGCCTGCGTCGTCCGCGACGCCCAGGACGTGCTCGACGCGATGCTCGGGCCCGGCGCCGCGCCGGTGCGGCCCACCGGCCCGCCGCTCGAGGAGGAGCTGGCGGTCGTCCTGGCGGCGGTCGAGGCGGGTGCCGTGAGCGCCGACGCGGTCGCCGCCGCGCTCGGGTCGGTGGGCGGCGCGACGGCCGAGGGCGACGCTTCGGCGCCCGGCGATCAGGCGGCCCGGCGGGCCTCGGTCGCGCTCGCCCGTCTCGAGCTGCTCGGCTACCTGACCGCGACGCCGACCGGGACCTTCACCCGCACCCTGCTCGCCGCGCCCGCACCCACCGTCGCCTAGGCTCCACGGATGGCCGAGAGACCGGTACCAGCAGTCCTCTCGATCGCCGGTTCGGACTCCGGCGGCGGCGCCGGCATCCAGGCCGACCTGAAGGCGTTCGCGCGCTGCGGCGTCCACGGGATGACCGCGATCACGGCGCTCACCGCGCAAAACACGGTCGGCGTCGAGGCGGTCGAGCAGGTCCCGCCGGAGATGATCGTCGCCCAGGTGCGGGCGGTCGCCACGGACATCGGGATCGACGCGGTGAAGATCGGGATGCTGGGCAACGCAACGACGGTCGCGGCGGTGGTCGAGGCGCTCGGCTACCTCGGCGACGTGCCGGTGGTCCTCGACCCGGTGATGGTGGCCGAGTCAGGAGCCCGGCTGCTCGACGACGACGCGCTGGGCGCGCTGGTGGGCGACCTGCTCCCGCGGGTGGCGATCGCGACGCCGAACATCCCCGAGGCGCGCGTCCTCGCCGGGCTCGGCGACGCCGCCTCCCAGGAGGACCTGGCGCGCGCGGTGCGGGCGCTCGGGCCGGACGCGGTAGTCGTCACCGGTGGCCATTCGGAGGCCCTGGTCGACCTCTTCTTCGACGGCGCCGACCCGGTGGAGATCCCCGGCGAGCGCCACCCCGGCGACGCCGCGCACGGCTCCGGCTGCACCCACTCCTCGGCGATCGCGGCCTTCCTCGCCCGCGGCGCGGAGCCGCTCCAGGCCGCCGCCGCCGCCCGCCGGCTCGCCTCGCTCGCGGTCGGCGCCGGGCTCGACGGGCTGGGGAAGGGCCACGGGCCGGTCGACGTCTTCGACCTCGCGGCCCGCGCCCGCGCCG
>DASZUW010000264.1:0-12202 GCA_035547475.1 Solirubrobacterales bacterium | reverse complement strand
GTGGCGGCCACAACCTGCCAGGGCCGCCACGAGACGCCCGGGACGCATCTCGGACGGGCGCCGCGGCCGCGAGTCGCGCGAGACCCCCGCGACCCAACTCGGCCAGCCGCCCCGCCCTACGTCGCCGGCGTGACCCCGCTCGGCGCCAGGATCCGCAGCGCGTCGGGCGGCACGTGGACGCTCACCGGCGCGCCCTGCTCGTGCGAGGCCAGGTCGACCCCGTCGTTCGGCACGCTCGCCTGCAGGAGGCCGCCGTTGGCGAGGCGCACCATCACCTGGAGGTTGGAGCCGACGTAGATCGTCCGGTCGATCATCCCCGGGATGAGGTTCTCGCCGGTCTCGTCGTGGGGAGCGACGCGGAGGCGCTCCGGCCGTACCACCGCCGAGGCCGCCCCGCTGCCGAGGAAGTCGCATTCGGCCCGCAGCTCGCGCTCCCCCACCCGCAGCCGACAGCCCTGACCGTCGCTGGTCAGCACCTCGACGTCCATCACGTTGGCGACGCCGAGGAAGTCGGCGACGAAGAGGGTCGCCGGGCCCTCGTAGATCTCCCGCGGCGTCCCCACCTGGTCGACCCGCCCCTCGTGCATCACCGCGATCCGGTCGCTCATGCTGAGCGCCTCCTCCTGGTCGTGGGTGACGAAGATGAAGGTCGTCCCGACCTCTTCCTGCAGCGCTTTCAGCTCGACCCGGAGCGCCCGGCGGATCTTCGCATCGAGCGCCCCGAGCGGCTCGTCGAGGAGCAGCACCGAGGGCCGCAGGACCAGCGCCCGGGCGAGCGCGACGCGCTGCTGCTGCCCGCCCGAGAGCTGGTGCGGCCGGCGCTTCGCGTAGTCGCCCAACTCGACCAGCTCCAGCGCCTCCTTCGCCCGCCGCTCGCGCTCGGAACGCGGCACCTTCTGGTAGCGCATGCCGAAGGCGACGTTGTCGAGCACGTTCAGGTGGGGGAAGAGGGCGTAGCTCTGGAAGACCGTGTTGACGTTGCGGCGGTCGGGCGGCACGGCGGCGAGGCTGACCCCGTCGAGGCGGACGTCCCCCGACGTCGGCCGCTCGAAGCCGGCGATCAGCCGCAGCGTCGTCGTCTTCCCGCAGCCCGACGGGCCGAGCAGGGAGAAGAACTCCCCCGCCGCGATCTCGAGGTCGATCGAGTCGACCGCGACCACGTCCTCGAAGCGCTTCTCCAGCGCTTCCAACCGCACCTCGCCGCCCTCGCCGCCACCGACCACCGGGCTCTCCGCCGCCGCTGCCGCCATCTCCATCAGCCCATCCCTCCTATTCCATTCCCGTCAGGTCCATCCCCATCGCCCCCGCGCTCTCCCCCTGCGCTTCGCCGCTGCGGTGCCCGAACCAGCGCAGCACCAGGTAGGCGCCGCCGACCCCGATCAGCGTCACCAGCACCATGATCGTCGCCACCGCGTTCAGCGCCGGCGTCGTCGCGGCGCCGCGGGCGTTGGCGTAGAGCAGCATCGGGATCGTCACCGTTTCGCCGCCCGCCGACATGTACTGGGTGACGACGAAGTCGTCGATCGAGAGGGCGAAGACGATCAGGGTCGAGGCGAAGAGCGCGGGCAGGAGCAGCGGCAGCAGGACGTGCTGGAGCGACTGGCGCGCGGAGGCGCCGAGGTCGCGCGCGGCCTCCTCGTATTCGGGGCCGAGCGAGGCGAGCCGGCTGCGCACGATCACCACCACGTAGGAGACCGAGAAGGTCACCTGGCCGATCACCTGCGCGGTCGTGCCGAGCGCGATCCAGGTGAAGGGGACGATCGCCAGCTGGGTGAAGACGAGGAGCAGCGAGACCGCCATCGCCAGCTCCGGCGTGGTCAGCGGCACCAGCATCAGGAAGTTGGCGGCGCCGGAGCCGCGCCCGCGCCAGCGCGAGAGCCCGATCGCCAGCAGGAACCCGAGCGGCGTCGCGATCAGCATGTCGAGCGCCGCCAGCTCGAGGCTGTGGACGAGCGCGTTGGTGTAGATCGGGTCGTGGAAGACCGAGAGGTTCGGGTCGCCCCACCACCAGCGGGTCGAGAAGCCCTGCCAGACCGAGCGCGAGCGCCCGTCGTTGAAGGAGAAGACGACCGCGGCGAGGACCGGGACCAGCGACCAGGCGATGTAGAGCCAGGTGGTGAGGCGCAGCCAGCGCGGCCGCCCCCAGGGGTTGCCGAGCCAATCGGGCCAGCGGCTGGGGCGGATCGGCGGGCGCGGCTCGGGCGGCGCCGGGGGCGCGGCGAGGCGCCCGGGAGTCGCGGTCGCGCTCATCGGGCGAGCTTCTCCTGCTGGCGCCTGGTCTCCCAGAGGTAATAGAGCATCCCCACCGCGAGGATCGTCATCAGCACCAGCACCAGCGCCGCGCCGAGGTTCTTCTGCGAGCCGCCCTGGACCAGCAGGTTGACGCTGTTGCCGAGCATGTTGGTGTGGGGCGAGCCGGAGATCAGGTCGTTGGTGTAGTCGTCGCCGAACATCGGCAGGACGATCAGCACCGAGCCGGCGAGGATGCTCGGCCAGGAGAGCGGCAGGGTCACCCGGAGGAAGCTTCTGACGGGCGAGGCGCCGAGGTCCCGGGAGGCCTCGAGCAGGCGCTGGTCGATGCGGTCGAGGCCCGCGTAGACGGGCAGGATGAAGTAGGGGATGTACCCGTAGGTGAGCGCCGCGATCACCGAGTAGGGGTTGCCGGAGAGCCATTCGGTGTGGCCGATGCCGACCCAGCCGAGCACTTCGTTCACGTAGCCGTCCGGCGCGAGCAGGCCGATCCAGGCCAGCATCCGCATCAGGTAGCTCACCCAGAAGGGCAGGAAGATGAGCAGCAGCAGGAGGCCCTTGCTGCGGCCCGCCTTGCGGGCGACGTAGTAGGCGACCGGGTAGCCGATCGCGAAGCAGAGCAGGACGGTGACGGTGACGTAGACGACCGTGTTGCGGGTCGCCGGCCAGTAGGTGCCGCCGGGGACGACGCTGGTGAAGGCCTCCTTGACGAAGCCGACGTTCCAGTCGAACGGGTTCCACTGCGGGACCGGCTGCAGCAGCGGGTCGATCTGCCCCATCGCGACGGCGACCACCGCGTAGGCGGGGACGACGACGAAGAGGACGAGCCAGACGATCCCGGGGATCGAGAGGCTGCGCCAGATCGAGGCTTGACTCCTCATCGCGGCCGCCTCACGTCGCCTTCACTTCCGACCAGGCGGTTTCCCAGATCCCCATGCCTTCGGCCGACAGCGGGCCCTGCAGGAAGCCCCGCGAGAACTGCTCCTCGCGCACGATCGCCGAGAGCAGGTTCTCCGGCACCAGTTCGGCTTCGACCACCGCCTTCGGCGTCATTTCCACCAGCGGCTGCTGGTAGCCGGTGAATTCCATGTTCAGGAACGCCGTTTCGACGTCGAGGATGTGGTCGAGGAAGAGGTGGGCGAGGACCGGGTGCGGCGCCGCCCTGAGGACGGTCATCGTGTCGTGGCCCATCAGGCCGCGGCCGTCGGGCGGCCACCAGTAGCTGATCGAGGTGACCGGGGTGCCCTTCGGCAGGTAGTAGCCGATCGCCGTCATGTCGCCGCCCCAGGCCTGGTGCAGCCAGATCGAGCCGTCGGCGAGGTGCTGGTACTCGTTGGTGTAGAAGCGGAGGTTGACGAGGTCGATCAGTTCCTGGATCGCCTCTCGGGAGCCTTCGACCTGGTCGGCGCGCCCGGTGTTGACGTCGGTGACCCCGTTGCGCAGCAGGCCGAAGGCGAGGCCTTCGCGCTGGTCGTCGAGCATCCCCACCCGCCCGGAGATGTCGCCCATCTGCCAGAAGCTGTCGTAGGGGTTGGCAAAGTGCGTCGGGTCGTAGTCGGGCAGGAAGTCGTTGCGCCAGGCGATCCCGGTGGAGAAGACGGTGTAGGGGACCGTGTAGCGCGAGCCCTGGTCGTACCAGGGGCTCTGCAGCATCTTCCAGACGTTCTTGCGGAGGTTCGGGATGTAGGTGAGGTTGAGCGGCTGGATCAATTTGCCGGCGACCAGGAGCGAGATCTCCGGCTGGGTGGGGACGAAGACGTCGTAGCCGACGGCGCCCGCGGCGAGCTTCGCGACCGCTTCGTCGAGGGTCGAGAAGGTGCTCAGCTGGACCTCGACCCCGTAGCGCTTTTCGAAGGACTTGAGGACCGCCTCGTTGACGTATTCGGCCCAGTTGAAGAGCTGCAGGGGGCCCGACTCCGGTTCGAGGCCGGACGGGATGCGCGGGTTGTCGGGGTAGATCGGGAGCGTGACCGGGCGGTCGGGGCGGGCGAGCGGCAGGCCGCCGGGCGCGAGATGCGGGTCCTGGCCGCCGGGGACGGTGGTGTCGGAGCAAGCCGAGAGGGCGGAGCCGGCGCCCAGGGCCAGGGCCGCGAGCCCGGCGCGCTGCAGGAAGCGACGGCGCGTGGTCGCCCCCCACAGCCCGAGGTCCGGGCCCTCCCTGGGGTGGCTCAGGGCGATGCCCGCCCTCCCGCTCTCGCCGGTAACTCGGCGCCCAGAAGCCGCTCGGCGCTCGCCAGGACCGTCTCGGCGAGGCGCGGGTTCGACACCTCCGGGTCGCCGAGTGCCGCCTGGGCGGAGAGGCCGTCGATCAGCGCCGCGATCGCGAGGGCCGCCCGCGGCGGGTCGGCGGCATCGAATTCGCCGGCCGCGACGCCGTCGACGACGATCGCCTCGATCGCGGCGCGCCAGCGGACGTCGAAGCGCTCGCGGGCGGCGCGCAGCTCGGCGTCGCGCAGCGCCCAGGTCCAGAGCTCCATCCAGAGCGCGAAATCCTCGGCGTTCTCGGTCGCGGCCTCGATCAGCGCCACCATCCGCTCGCCCGGCGCCGCGGTCCCGTCGACGCGCGCCTCCAGTTCCTCGTAGAAGCGGTCGTCGTCGGCGGTCAGCGCCTCGGCCAGGAGCTGCTCCTTGGAGTCGAACCAGTAGAGGAGGGCCGGCGGGCTCACCCCGCAGCGCTCGGCCACGTCGGCGATCCGCGTCGCCGCCACCCCGCGCTCGGCGATCACCTCGGCCGCGGCCGCGAGGATCTGCGGGCGGCGGATGTGGTCGATGCTGGGACGGGGACTCACTTTCCCTGCTCCTCCTGGGGTGCCGGGTTCCCTGAACGCGGATTCAAATTACCGCGTCGTGACGTTTGGCGCAAGGGGTCCGGCGGGCCCCGGATCGACTCAGACGGCCTGCGTGAGGAGCGCCGCGGGGTCGATGCCGAGCTGCGGGGCGAGGAACTCGGCGACCTGGGCGCGGGCGGCGTCGAGCGCCATCGTCGGGTCGTGCAGGAGGGCGCGGATGCCGAGGCCGTCGAGCAGGGCCATGGTGCGGTCGGTGAGCGCGCGGAGGTCGGCGGGGGCGGTGAACTCGCCGGCGTCGACGCCGCGCCTGAGGACCTCTTCGAGCCAGTCGTGATAGCGGCCGTAGAGGCTGGCGGCGAACGGGCGGAGGTCGGGCTCGCGGGCGGCGCGCAGCCAGAGCTCGACCCAGAGGACCCAGTCGCGCTCCATCGGGCCGGGGCTCGGCAGGCACTCCTCGATCGCCTCGGCGAGGGCGGCGGTGGCGCTGGGGGCCTCACCGCCGGTCGCGGCGAAGCGCTCCTCGCCGACCTTCTCGAAGGAATGGAGGAGGGCCTGCTCGAGCAGCTCCTCGCGGGTCGAGAAGTAGTGGTGGACGAGCGCGGTGGAGGCGCCGGCGCGCATCGCGACGCGGGCGATGCGGACGTCGTCGATCCCCTCGGCGGCGATCAGGTCGCAGGCCGCCTCGAGGATCCGCTCGCGCGCGCTCTCCCGGTCGGCCATGGCGCGACCTTACGCGACCGAGCGGCGCGGCCCGATCGTGCGGCGGCGGCGCTCCAGGTGGGCGGCGACGCGCGCGATCGTCTCCCGCGGTTCGCGGTCGAGGCGGATGTCGGTGACGCGGATCAGCTCGATCCCGGCGAGGAGCAGGTCGTCCTGCCGTTCCCGGTCGACCTCGAAGGAGGAGCGCGAGCCGTGCGTCGCGAAGACGTCGAGTTCGACCGCGAAGCCCTCCGCCTCCCAGTAGGCGTCGAGCTCGTAGCCCTCGACGACGACGTTGGTCTGCGGCGTCGGCAGGCCCGCGGCGACGACGAGGTCACGAAAGCGCCGCTCGAGGTCGGAGCGCAGCACGGCCTGCTCGGGCTTGAAGGTGTCGAGCGCGAAGCGAAGCTTGCCGCGCCCCGGGTGCCCGCCGCAGCGGGCGAGCAGGCGATCGAAGCGCCGCCGGTCGAACCTCTTGCGCTCTTCGGCCCGGTCCATCATCCGGTGGAGCCGCCGCGTCGATTCCTCCGGCGCGAGGTCGAGCAGGGTGCGCGCCACCGAGGTCACCGGGATCCCGTCGACGACCGCCACGTCCTCCGGCGCGAGCCGCGCGAAATGGACGACGATCGGCTCACGCCGGTGGCGCCGCGTCGGCGCGGTGAGGTCGAATCGTCCCGGACGCCAGCGGCGTAGCTCCCAGATCCACGCGGCGGTCTTGTGGCTGGCGACGGCGGGGGCATTGGCAAGCACCGCCGCCATGCACCGCCCCTCCCAGGTGAGCGACGTATGCCCGACCGCGTAGACACCCCGGTGGATGCGATGCAGGCGCTGCTCCTTGACCCAGCGCGCGATCGTCTCGCGCGGAAAGCCGAACTCCGCCAACTGTCGCGCCGAGACCACCCCATGCTGCCCTCGCGCCGTCTCGGCCAAAGCCGTCCCACGGTGCGTTCGTCGCTTGTCCCACATACGGCAACAAGCGACGAACGCACCTGGTCTCTCCCCCCGGGAGCTGGGACGAAGGCGGACTATGCGACGGTTGCGAGGTCCGCCAGGAGGGCTTTGGCGGCGTTGCGGCCGTTCAGGGCGATCACGGACCCGGCGGGGTGCGTGGCGGCGCCGCAGAGGTAGACGCCGGGGATCGGGGTGCGGGACGGCAGGCGGCCCTCCCACATCTGGTCGGGGGTGACCTCGCCCTGGAAGATGTTGCCGCCGGTGAGGCCGATGCGGCGCTCGATGTCCGGCGGTCCCAGGACTTCGCACTCCTCCACGCAGTCGCCGAAGTCGGGGGCATAGCGGGAGATCAGGTCGACGAACTGCTTCTCGACGTCCTTGCGGCGACCGTCCCAATCCCCGTCGGCGATGTCGTAGGGGGCGTATTGGCCGAAGCAGGCGAGCAGGTGGCGGCCGGGCGGTGCCGGGGACGGGTCGTAGCCGGTCTGGATGTAGATCTCGCCGAAGCCGACCGAGGGCTCGCCGGCGGCGCATTCCTCGAAGGCCTTCTGGGCGGCGGCGACGCCGCCGGTGACGTCGATCGTCGCCTGGGCGGGCCAGGTCTCCCCGGGGGCGGCGGTCCAATTGGGGAGCCGGGAGAGCGAGGCGTTGAGCTTCACCACCGGGCTGCGGACCTTCCAGGCCTCCAGGCGGGCGCGGAAGTCGGCCGGGATCTCGGCGTCGCCGAGCAGGCGGAGCGCCACCTTCGGGTCGGCGTTGCAGACGACGGCGGCGGCGCGGATCAGCGTGCCGTCCTCGGTCTCGACCCCCTCGCCGGGGACGATGCGGCCGACCGGGACGCCGCAGGCCAGCGTCGCGCCGGCCTCCTGGGCGGCGTCGGCGATCGCGAAGCTGACCATCCCCATGCCGCCCTCGACGTATCCCCAGACCGGGCCCTGCCCCTCGAAGTCCCCCTGGTAGTGCATGAGTTTGATCGAGGCGGTGCCGGGCTCGTGCGGGCCGCCCCAGGTACCGATCACGCCCTGGCCGAAGAGCGCGTCCTTGAGGCGCTGGTCCTCGATGTGGTCGTCGAGGACCTCGGCGATCGAGGCGGTGAAGCAGAGGTCGATCATCTCCCGGGAGTGGCCGAGCAGCTCTTCGATCTCGGGCCGCGAGGGGCTGTCGCCGACCCAGGTGTCGCGCGGGCCGGTGCGCAGCTTGCGCCGCACCTCGTCGAAGAGGCGCTCGTAGGCCCAGTAGCCGTCGATGTCCTTCTTCGAGAGGCCCAGCTCCTCGAGGTTCCGCTGGGTCTTCGCGTCGTCGAGCCACTGGCCGAAGGAGGTGCCGTCCTCGAAGGGCACCCAGAGGTTCGGGTCGGCGACGAAGAAGCGCAGGCCGCGCTCGCGCAGCGCCAGCTCCCGCATCACCAGCTCGTCCAGCAGGCCGACGACGTAGGCGCAGGGGCTGACGACGTAGCGGTCATCGCCGAAGGGGCGCTCCAGGGTGCAGGCGCCGCCGAGGCGCTCGCGCCGCTCCAGCACGAGCACGCTCTGCCCGGCGCGCGCCAGGTAGGCCGCCGCGGTGAGGCCGTTGTGACCGCCGCCGACGACGACCACGTCCCAGTCGCGGCCCGCCAGCTCCGACAGCGGCGCCGGCAGCCCCAGCTCGCCGAGCTTCTCGGCGACCGGGTTCACGCGACCACCTCCCGCAGGCCCTCGGCGTAGCGCGCCGCGACCATCACGTCGAAGGCGTGCACGTCGGATTCCTCGACCGAATAGCGGCCCGGCGAGTACCCCGGCGAGGCGACGCCGAGCTGCGCCAGCTCGCAGACGTGCCAGTCCTGGCGGTTGGTCTGGTCCCAGAAGCCGATCGCGTCCGACGGGTCGAAGTCGGGACGGGCCATCGTCGCCGGCTCGAAGAAGAACTCGCAGACGACCTCGGTGCGGCCCGGCTCGCGCGGCCAGAGCGTGTGCAGCATCGCGTAGTCGGGGTGGAGCGAGATCAGGGCGTTCGGGAAGAGCGCGAAGTAGAGGACGTTGCGCAGGTCGGCGTCGCCGAGCGAGGCGATCGGCGGGCGGTCGAGGTGGCCGCCCTCCTTGCCCATCGTCTCGGCGCCGTCGTTCAGGACCATCGAGCCGCCGCACCAGGCGCCCGCGCCGTAGAGGCCCTCGCCGCTCATGTAGTCGCTGAGCGCGTTCAGCTCCGGGTGGACGCCGGGGCAGTGCAGGCACTCGTTGTAGTTCTCGGCGATGCCCTTCCAGTTGGCGCGCACGTCGTAGTCGACCGAGCCGGCGCGGGCGAGGGCGCCGACGCTGTAGTGCTCGAGGTGGGCGAGGAGCTCGCCGAGGTGATCCTCGGGCGGGGGCGCCTCGCCGGAGAGGTCGACGAGGACGAGGCCTCCGAGCACCGCCGTGCGGATCGGGGCGAGTCCGTAGCAGGCGGTGTCGAAGTCCTCGACCCCGTCCATGTGGGGGGCGGCCCGCAGGTCTCCCTGCAAGTCGTAGGACCACGCGTGGTAGGGACACTGGACGCGGCGGCGGACCTTGCCCTCGCCGTCCTCGAGGAGCCGGGCGCCGCGGTGGCGGCAGACGTTGTGGAAGGCGCGCGGGGTGCCGTCCTCGCCACCGACGACGAGGAAGGAGCGGCCGCCGAGCTCGCGAACGACGTAGGCGCCGGGCTCGGCCACCGCCGAGGAGTGGGCGGCGACGATCCAGCCTCCCGAGAAGACGTTCTCCAGCTCCCAGTTGAGCACCGCGGGGTCGAGGAAGGCCGCCTTGGGAAGCATCGTCGCCCGCTCGAGCGGCTGCAGCGTCGCCTCGAGATCGGCACCGCGCACCGCGCTCCCGAGGCCCCGCTCGACCCCTCCCGTCCCGTCTCCGTTCGCAGCTCCCACGCGCGACCTCCTTGGCTCGCGGCCGCCTGGCAAGCCGAATTGGCGGCCTGTTGACCTTGTAGTTAATCGCATGATACCGTCGCGGTCAATGACGGCCGAGGGCCTCGAAACGCCACTGGAGCACCTCGACGACGCCACCCTGGAGCTGCAGGAACGCGCGCGCCGGTTCACCGAGGAGGTGCTGATCCCGCTCGAGGTCGAGGCCGAGATGGCGGACGGCAAGCTCCCCGACGCGGCGGTGGAGCGGGTCAAGCGCGAGGCGCTCGCGGCGGGGCTGGCCGGCGGCCTGCACGCGCGCGAGCACGGCGGGCAGGGCTGGACGCGGCTGCAGTGGGCGCTCGTCGCCGAGCAGTTCGGGCGGAGCACCAACGCGATCCACTGGCACGTGCCGAACGCCTACAACGTCTGGGCGCACGCCTCGCCCGCGCAGATCGACCGGTACCTCCGCCCCGCCCTGCGCGGCGAGCTCCGCGACGCCTACGCGGTGACCGAGGCCGAGGCCGGCTCCGACCCCTCGCGGATCGCCGCCGTCGCCGAGCCCGACGGCAACGGTGGCTACCGGCTGAGCGGCGAGAAGTGGTTCGTCACCTCCGGCGACGTCGCCGCCGTGATCATCGTGATGGCCAACGTCGTCGACGGCGACGCGCGCCTCCCCACGCTGTTCCTCGTCGACGTCGACGCGCCCGGCGTCTCGATCGTCGCGAACCCGCGCTTCACCCACAGCTATCCGGACGGGCACCCGACCTTCCGCTTCGACCGGGTCGAGCTCGGCCCGGACGCGGTGGTGGGCGGCGTCGGCGGTGGCGAGGACCTGCAGCGCGAGTGGTTCACCGAGGAGCGCCTCGGCATCGCCGCGCACGGGATCGGGGCGATGTGGCGGCTGCTCGACGAGACGGTCGGCTGGGCGGCCGGGCGCGAGCAGGGCGGCGGCCGGATCCTCGACTACCAGGGAGTGAGCTTTCCGCTCGCCGACTCGGCGACCGACGCGGCGGCGGGGCGGCTGCTGACGCTGGAGGTGGCGCGCCTGGCCGACGAGGGCGCCGACCCGAAGGTCCTCCACGCGAAGGCCTCGATGGCGAAGCTCTTCGTGAGCGAGGCGGCCTGGCGCTGCGCCGACCGCTGCGTGCAGGCCTTCGGCGGGCGTGGCTACCTGCGCTCCAACGTCGCCGAGCGCTTCCTGCGCGAGCTGCGGGTCGACCGGATCTGGGAGGGGACGAGCGAGATCCAGCGGCTGATCATCGCCCGCGGGCTGGAGCGCCGCGGCGTCGAGTCGATGCTCCACTGAGGTGGCGGCGGACCTCTCCCCCCTGCTTCACCCCCGGTCGGTCGCCGTGGTCGGAGCCAACGAGCGGCCCGGCTCCTACGGCGACGTGATCTTCCGCAACCTCGCGGCGGCCGGGTTCGAGGGGGCGCTCTGGGGCGTGAACCCGCGGCGCGAGGAGGTCCACGGCAGGCCCTGCGTCCCGCGCGTCGCCGACCTGCCGGAGCCGGTCGACGCGGTCGTCGTCGCGGTCCCGGCCGCGGCGTGCCCCCCGATCGTCGCCGAAGCGGGCGAGCGCGGCTGCGGCGGGGCGATCGTGCTCGCCGCGGGCTTCGGCGAGACGGCCGCGGGCCGGCCGCTGGAAGCGGAGCTGCGCGAGGCCGCGGCGCGGTCCGGCCTGCCGGTCTGCGGGCCGAACGGCAACGGCATCGTCGCGACCGCCGCCCGGGCGCCGCTCTGGGGCGACTCGGTCGGGCGCCTCGCCCCCGGCCCGGTCGCCGTCATCACCGAGAGCGGCAACTTCGGCGTCAACGCCCTGGGCTCCGACCGCGGCATCGGCTTCCACACCGTCGTCTCGACCGGCAACGGCGCGGTGCTCGAGCCGAGCGACTGGCTCGCGGCGCTGGCCGCCCGCGAGGGCGTCGGCTCGATCGCCCTGCTGCTCGAGTCCGACGGCGACGGAGACCGGCTCGCGCGCGCGCTCGCCGAATGCGCCGAGCGCGACATCGGCGTCGCGGTGCTGAAGGTCGGCAGCTCTGCCGGCGGCGCCCGCGCCGCCGGCGCCCACACCGGGGCGCTGGCGGGCGACCAGCGCGTCTTCGCGGCGCTGATGCGGGAAGCCGGCGCCGTGCTCGCGAGCGAGCCGAGCGAGCTGCTGGAGCTGGCACGGGCCCTCGCCGTGGGGACGAGGACGCCGAGCCGAGGCGCGGGGCGCGACGGCCTCGCGATCCTCACCTGCTCGGGCGGCGACTCGGGGATGGCGGCGGACCTCGCGGCCGCGCGCGGGCTGGCGCTGCCGGAGCTCGCGGCGCCCACCCGCGCACGGCTCGCGGCGGTGCTGCCGAGCGCCGCGACGGTGGCGAACCCGCTCGACTACACCTCGATGCTCTGGGACGACCGCGCGGCGCTCGAGGAGGTCGCGGCGGCGGTGTCCTCGGACCCCGCGATCGACCAGCTGCTGGTGCTCTTCGACCAGCCGCGCGGCCTCGACCCCGCGATCGCCGCCGGCTGGGAGGCGGTGAGGCGGGCGCTCCTGGCCGGCGCCGCGCGCGGGGACGCGGCGACGATCCTCGGCTCGACCCTGCCGGAGCTGCTCGACCCGGAGGGCGCGGCGGAGCTCGCCGCGGCGGGAGTCGCGACCGCGGCGGGCCTCGGCGCCGC
>DASZUW010000263.1:0-11481 GCA_035547475.1 Solirubrobacterales bacterium | reverse complement strand
TGCGGCGCCCTGGACGCCTGCGGCACCTCGAAGTGGTGTGGACGCCTCGCCCCGCCCCTACCCCCCAGCCACCGCATGCTCGATCGCCCCCAGGCCCTCGATCTCGATTCGGATGCGGTCGCCCACCTTGAGGAACTTCGGGGGGTCGAAGCCGATCGCGACACCGCTCGGGGTGCCGGTGAGGATCAGGTCGCCGGGGGCGAGCGTGCAGGTCGCGGCGATGAAGTCGACGATCTCGCCGATGCCGAAGATGAGGTCGCTGGTGCTGGAGTCCTGGCGGAGCTCGCCGTTCACCCAGGTGCGCAGGCGCAGGGCCTCGGGGTCCTCGATCTCCTCGGCCGTGGTGACCCAGGGGCCGAAGGGGCAGAAGGTGTCGGCGCCCTTGCCGCGCACCCAGAGCGCCTCCTGGTTCTGGAGGTCGCGCGCGGAGACGTCGTCGGCGACGCAGTAGCCGGCGACCGTGCCGCCCTGGCCGATCACGAGGGCGAGCTCGCCCTCGTAGTCGAGCTCGCGGGTCGCCTGCGGGTGGACCACCGGGCCGCTCGGGCCGGTCACCGAAGGCGCCGCCTTGAGGAAGAGCAAGGGGCGCTCGGGTAGCGTCGCGCCGGCCTCTTCGGCGTGGCGGCGGTAGTTCAGGCCGATCGCCCAGACCGTGCCGGGGCGGCGGATCGGCGCCAGGAGGGTGACGTCGGCGAGGTCGAAGGACTCCCCGCCGGGCTCCACGGCGATCTCTCCGGCCAGCGCTTCGCGCACGCCGTCGGGGCCGCCGAAGGCCGTGACGCGGCCGTCGTCGACCACTCCCGATAGCGGTTGATCCTGACCGGGTGTGGAGAAAGTCGCGAGTTTCATGGCGAAAAACATATATCGCCCGCTCATCTTTCAAACGGATTGTCTTCCCAGCGGACAGTCTGGTATGTTGCCGCCATGGCCTCAGGAGGAGGAGAAGTGGGCCAGACTCCGAATACAGAGCAGCGGCAGCCGGCCGGCGCGCCATTGCTCCGGTTGTCTGGGATGCAGAAGCGCTTCGGCGCCACGGTCGCGCTCAGCGACGGCACGTTCGAGCTCGCGCCCGGCGAGATCCACGCGCTGATCGGCGAGAACGGCAGCGGCAAGTCGACGCTGGTGAAGATCGTCAGCGGCGTGCACCGCCCCGACGGCGGCACGATCGAGCTCGAGGGGGAGGAGGTCTCCTTCCGCACCCCGCAGGCGGCGCAGAGCCGCGGCATCGCCACCGTCTTCCAGGAGGTCCTCGTCGCCGAGAGCCGCTCGGTGCTGGAAAACATCTGGCTTGGCTCCGACACCTGGGCGCGCCGCACGCCGCTGAAGGAGAAGCAGGAGCGGGCCGCCGAGCTGATGGAGCGCCTGCTCGCCCGCCGCGTCGACCTGCGCCAGCCGGTCGAGGAGCTCTCGCTCGGCGACCGCCAGGCGTGCTGCGTCGCCCGCTCGCTGGTGCGCGATCCGAAGGTCCTGATCCTCGACGAGTCGACCGCGGTGCTCGACATCGCCACCCGCGACCGCCTCTTCGACGTGGTCCGCGAGCGGGCGGCGGCGGGCGTCGGCGTCATCATCATCACCCACCGCATGGACGAGCTCCTCGCGATCGGGGGCAACGTCACCGTGCTGCGCTCGGGCGCCACCGTCGCCACCGTGAAGGGGGGCGAGTGGAAACCGGAGGGTCTGGTGCGGCTGATGACCGGCGCCGAGGCGCTGACCGCGGAGGCGACCGAGTACGCGAAGCCGCTCGCCGAGCGGCGCGGGCCGGCGCTCCTGCGGGCCCAGGACCTGCGGCTGACCCCCGAGGCGGCGCCGATCGACCTCGAGATCGAGGCGGGCGTCCTCACCGGCGTCGCCGGCCTCGAGGGCCACGGCGGCGCCGAGTTCGTCGAGGCGCTGCGCGGCGGCGCGCGCGCCGGCGGCCGCGTCCTCTGCGACGTCGACGGCAAGCAGGTCGAGCTCGACACGCCGATCGACGCCTCCGAGGCGGGCGTCGTCTACGTCCCCCGCGAGCGCCGGCTCGACTCGCTCATCCCCTGGATGTCGATCCGCGAGAACTTCGCCTTGGCGACGCTGAAGCAGGACCGCAAGGCGGGGCGGCTCAGCCTCGCGTCCTCGCGGCGGCGCTTCGAGCCCTACACGCGGGCGCTCGGGATCAAGTACGGGCGCGAGTCCGACCCGATCACGACGCTCAGCGGCGGCAACCAGCAGAAGGTCGTGATCGCCCGCTGGCTCGCCTACGGCCCGCGGGTGCTGATCCTGAACGACCCGACCCGCGGGGTCAGCATCTCGACCAAGCGCGAGCTCTACAAACTGCTCGCCGCGCTCGCCAGCGAGGGCGTCGCGATCGTGATGCTCTCCTCCGAGGTCGACGAGCACATCGAGCTGATGGACCGCGTCCTCGTCTTCCGCGAAGGCTCGGTGTCGGCGGTGGTCGAGCGCCAGGAGCTCTCGCGCGAGGCGATCGTCGGCGCCTTCTTCGGCGACGCCGAGGCGGTGGCGGCGTGAGTGCCGGGGGCGGAGCCGCGGTGACCGGCCTGCCGCCGGCGCCGGTGGAGACGCCGTCGCCGCGCCTCGACCTGGCGCGCCTGCGCCGCTACTACGACCTGGCCTTCCCGTTCGGACTGCTGGTGATCATGCTGATCGTCCACCTGGTCGCCCAGCGGAGCGGCTTCGGCCTGACCGAACAGCTGGCGACGGCGGCGCCGCTGATCATCGCCGCGATGGCCTCGGCCCCGGCGGTGATGGGGGGCGGGCTCGACCTCTCGATCTCACCGCTGGTCTTCTTCGTCAACGCGGTCTTCGTCAGCTGGCTCGCGCCCGCGGGCCTCGACGGCGTCGTCGCGATCCCGCTGATGCTCTTGATCGGGCTGGCGGTCGGGGCCTTCACCGGCCTGCTGGTGGTGCTGCTGCGGGTCGACGCGATCGTCGCCACGCTGGCGATGTACTTCGCGCTGCAGGGCGTCGACCTCTGGGTCGCGCCGAAACCGGAATCGGTCGACGTCGGCTGGATCGCCCACCTGGCGGGCTCGGTCGGGCCGATCCCCGGCGGGCTGATCACGATCGCGGTGCCGCTCCTGATCTGGTGGGGCCTGCGCCGCACGCCCTTCCCGAACTACCTCTACGCGATCGGCTCGAACGCCGAGACCGCCTACTCGAGCGGCGTCGACGTGCCGACGGTGCGGGTGATGGGCTACGCGCTCGGCGGCCTCTTCGCCGGGATCGCGGGCATCGCCCTCACGGCGCTGGTGCAGTCGACGACCGCCGCCAACGCGACCGAGTACACGCTGCCGGCGATCGCCGGCGTCACCCTCGGCGGCATCTCCCTGGCGGGCGGCCGCGGGCGGCTCATCGGCGCCGCCTTCGGCGCCGGCGCGCTCTACCTGCTGCAGGACCTGCTCGCCTCGCTGCAGGTGAACGCCGCCTACCTGCAGCTCGTCTACGGCGTCGTCTTGATCCTCGCGGTGATCCTCAGCGGCGTTGTCTCCGGCGACCGGGCGCGCGGCATCTCGGCGCTCCCGCGCCTGCGCCGCCGCGCGCCGGAAGCGAGGAAGGACCCGAGCGCGGCGCTCGCGCTCGACATCGCCGCGGCCGACGACGAGGAAGCGGCGCTCCGCCCGCCGACGCTCTGGGCCCGGCTCGCCGCGCTGCAGAAACGCTTCCCGCTGGCGCAGTGCGTCGTCACCGTGGCGATCTTCGTCTACGGCCTCGCGACCCTCGACGGCTTCGGCACCTGGCCGACGATCAAGCTGATCCTGCTGCTCTCGGCGCTGGTCGGGCTCGCGTCGGTCGGCCAGACGCTGCTGATCCTGATGGGCGGCTTCGACATGAGCGTCTCCGGCTTCATCGTCTTCGGCGCCCTGGCGACGACCGCGCTGGCGGAAAAGTACGACGTGTCGTTCGGCCTGATGCTGGTCCTGGCGGTGATCGCGGCCGCGATCCTCGGCGCGATCGCCGGGCAGATCTGCCACCGCTTCCGCATCCAGCCGCTGATCACGACCCTGGCGATGGGGGCGATCGCGGTCGGCGCGGTGCAGGTGCAGACGACGACCCTGACCGGCATCCCGCCGACCTGGGTCTCGAAAGTCGCCCAGGCCTCGACCAAGACGCTCGGCGTCGACATCCCGCCGACCGTCGTGATCTGGGCGATCGTCGCCCTCGTCCTCGCCTTCGTCCTGCACCGGACGGTGGCCGGGCGGCACACGATGGCGACCGGGGCGAACCCGCGGGCGGCCGAGTACGCGCTGATCTCGACCCGCCGCATCTGGACGATCGGCTTCGCGGTCAGCGCCGCGATGTCGGTGCTGGTCGGCGTGCTGATCGCCGGGTACGGCGGCGGCGTCACCGGCGAAATGGGCAACCCGTACCTGTTCCAGAGCGTCGTCGCCGTGGTCGTCGGGGGGACGATCTTCGGCGGGCCGGGCGATTACACCCGCACCTGCATCGGGGCGCTGCTCCTGACGGTGCTGACCACGGTCCTGGTCGGGCACGGTGCCACGACGGCGACCGAGGACGTCGTCTACGGCGCCGTGATCCTGGCGGCGATCGCCGCCTACGGCAGGCGGGGACGGCTGGCGGATCAGATCTGAGCGGCGCGCGCGAAGTCGTCTTTGTCTTCACCAGGGAACGAAGCAGGCAGGCATAAATGATGAGAGGAGAGGTCCGGTTATGACCGGTAACAAAGGAGCAGGCTGGTTCGGGGTCGCGGCGGCGATCCGTCGGGCACGGCGGTCGTTGATCGTCTTGGCGCTGGTCGCCTTCATGGGCGCGGCGTTGGCCGCCTGCGGCGGCGGTTCGAGCAGCAGCTCGGAAAGCAGCACGCCCGCGGCCGAAGAAGGCGGCGGCGAAGGGGCGGCCGCAGCCGAAGGCGGCGCCGAAGAAGGGGGCAGCGAAGCGGCCACCGCGGCGGCGGAAGGCGAATGCGGCACGAGCGTGCCGATCGGCCCGGCGAACCCGAGCGGCATCTTCAAGACGCTCAGCCCCGAACTGCAGGAAATCTACGCGTCCTACCCGGGCGAACTGAACGAAAGCCCCTGGAAGGGCTTCAAGAAAAAGGGCCCGTGGTCGATCGGCCTGATCGGCTTCCCCTCGATCAACTCCTACTTCAAAGAACGGCTCGCCGGCCTCGAAGAAGAATTCGACAAGGCGAAGTCGGAAGGTCTGGTCGAAGGCTCGCTGGTCACCTCGATCCCCGGCTCGCCGGAACAGATGACGCCGGAGTCGCAGATCTCGGCGATCAAACGGATGGTCAGCCAGGGCGTCGACCTGATCCTGCTCGAGCCGGCGGGCGGCACCGCCGACAAGGCGGCGATCGACGCGGCGGGCGAAGCCGGCGTCCCGGTCGTGATGGCCGACGCGCTGATGCCGGGCTCGAAATTCGCGCAGCCGGTGCTCACCGACAACTACTCGGAGGCGCTCGCCAACGCGATGGGCATCATCAAGGAAGGCGAAGTGCTGGTGGTGCGAGGCGCCGAAGGCAATACCCTCGACGAAATCGTCTACCAGCAGACCAAGGCCGACATCGAAAGCTGTGAAGGCATGTCCGAAGCCGGAAGCGTCTACGGCGAGTACGACGACACCACCACGAAGACCGTGGTCCAGCAGTTCCTGGCCTCGCACCCGGGTGAACTCGCGGGCGTCGTGACCCAGGGCGGCATGGTCGCCGGCGCCGTGCAGGCGCTCGAAGCGGTCGGCAAGGAAGTCCCGCCGATCGCGATGATCAACCCGAGCGGCGGCGCGCTTTCGTGGTGGCTCGAAAAGACGCCGGAATACGAAGCGGCGGCCCAGGGCCTGAACGGCAAGCAGGCGGCGTACACGTTCTTCCACGTGGCCATGCGCCTGCTCGCCGGGAAAAGCCCGATCGCGAACGTGCTGGCGATCCCGGCCCCGTCGGCGACGAACGAAAACCTCGAAGAAATGGCGCCGAAGGGCAAGCCGCTCACCTACGACGGCGGCCCGCTCGGCGAACCGGAAAGCTGGTGCGGCAGCAAATGCCTCGACCAGTACTTCGAAGAACCGGGTGAAGTCGCGGGTTCGTGAGCGCCCCCGAGGCACACCTGGAGGTACGGCGGGACGGCCGCGGCTCGGAGGAGCCGCGGCCGCTGCCGCCCGACGGCCCGCGCTGGCACTCGGGCTACCGCGAGGCGGCCGACGACGAGATGCCGGTCGCGGGGATGACGCTGGCCGCCGTGCTGGCGCGGCGGGTGCGCGAGCGGCCCGACGCGACCTACCTCGTCTTCGAGGACTCGGGCGGCGATGTGCTCGAGCTGACCTACGCGGAGTTCGCCGACCGGGTCGAGGCTTTGGCCGGAGGGCTGGCGGCGCTCGGCGTCGGCCGCGGCGATCGCGTGCTGATGCAGCTGCCGAACTGCCCCGAGCTCGTCACCGCGATGTTCGCGGTCGCCCGCCTGGGGGCGATCTTCGTCCCCTCCAATACCGCCAACCGGATCTCCGAGCTGGCCCACCTCATCGCCACCACCGAGCCGGTGCTGGTCATGACCGTCGGCGAGCACCGCGGCGCGGTGGCGGGCGCGCTGGCCGAGGCCGGGTCGGCCGCCCGCGTCGTGACCTGCCGCGACGAGACCGAGGCGGGCGAGGTGCCCTATGCCGCGCTGGCGGCGGGACGGGTGCCGGTCGACGCGGCCGAGGTTGCGGCGACCGACCCGCTGCAGATCATGTTCAGCTCCGGCACGACCTCGCGCCCGAAGGGGGTCGTCGCCACCCACACCAACCTGCTTACCTCCGGTCGCCGGCAGGCGATGTCCTACCGGGCCGAGCCCGAGGACCGCTTCCTCACCGTGCTGCCGCTCTTTCACGCCAGCGCCCAGTCGACGACGCTGTTCGCGGCCCTGGTCTCCGGCGCGATGGCGATCTTCCTCGAGCGCTACAGCGCCAGCCGCTTCTGGGGGCAGGTCCGCGCGCACGGCACGACCCGGCTGACGCTGGTCGCGATGCTGCTGCGGACGCTCGTCGCGCAACCGCCGTCGGCCGCAGACGCCGACCACCGGATCCGCTCGATCGGTTATGCGACGAACATGGCCGAGGACGCGCAGCGCGCCTTCGAAGAGCGCTTCGGCGCCCGCCTCACCAACGCCTACGGGCTGACCGAGGCGATGACCGAGGTGACGATCGCCCCGGTCGACGGCCCGCGGCACTGGCCCTCGGTCGGGCTGCCGACGATGGACCGCGCGGTGCGGATCGTCGACGCGGACGGGGCCGAGCTGCCCGCCGGGGAGATCGGCGAGATCCAGATCCACGGCGTGCCCGGCGAGACGATCATGAAGGAGTACTGGGGGAACCCCGAGGCGACGGCGCGGGCGCTGGTCGACGGCTGGCTGCGGACCAGCGACATGGGCTGGAAGGACGAGGACGGCTACCTCTTCTTCGCCGACCGCGACATCGACCTGATCAAGACCGCGGGCGAGAACGTCTCGGCGAGCGAGGTCGAGGAAACGCTCCGCAAGCACGCCGCGGTGGACGAAGCGGTGGTCTTCGGGGTGCCGGACCCGGTGCGCGACGAAGTGGTGAAGGCGGTGATCGTGCCGGTCGCGGGCGCGGCCCCGGGCGAGGAGGAGATCCTCGACTTCTGCCGCGAGCAGCTGGCGCGGTTCAAGGTGCCGGCGGTGCTCGAGTTCCGCGACGAGCTGCCCACGAACGCCGTCGGCAAGGTCGACAAGAAGCTGCTGAAAGGGCCGGCGTGAGCGTCGTCCTTGCCGAGGACGCCGACGGCGTCCGCACCCTCATCCTGAACCGCCCGGACCGGCTGAACGCGATCGACGGGGAGACGCGCCGGGCGTTGAACGAGGAGTTGCGCCGGGCCGACGAGGATCCGGCGGTCCGCTGCATCGTCCTCACCGGCGCGGGGCGCGCCTTCTGCGCCGGCGCCGACCTGAAGGAGGACGACGAGCGCGTGCCGCACGGCCAGGGCGCCGCGGCGTGGCACCGCTTCCTCGAGCGCACGAACCAAGGCGACGCGGCGATCGACACCCGCTCGCTGGCGAAGCCGGTGGTCGCCGCGGTGAACGGCCTCGCCTACGGGATCGGGATGCTGACCGCCGTCGAATGCGACCTGCTCGTCGCCGCCGCCTCGGCCCGCTTCGGGATGCTGGAGGCGCGGATGGGGAGCGGCGGCTCGACCGTCCTGCCCTTCCTGATCGGGCCGCAGTGGACGCGCTACCTGATGTATTCGGGGGAGACGATCGACGCCGCGACCGCGAGGCGGATCGGCCTCGTCATCGAGGTGGTCCCGGACGCCGAGCTGGCCGCGCGCGTGCACGACCTGGCGGCGCGGATCGCCGCGATGCCGCCGCTGCAGGTCCACTTCTCCAAGCGCCAGACCGAGGGGACGCTGGCGATGATGGGCAAGCTGAACAACGAGGTCTTCAGCCTGGCGAACCAGGCGATCCTGAACAGCCTGGCCGGCGAGGCTACGGCGCCGGACGGGCGCAAGCTGCTCGACGTGCTGGCGGAGGAGGGGCTCGCCGGGCTGACCCGGGCGCGCGACGCGGGGCACGAGGAGCCCTGGCTCCGGTGAGCGGGACGGCGCGGGCGGGCGACCCCGGGGCGGCGGTCGCGGAGCTGACCTGGGCGGCGGCGCTCGACGCGGCGGTCGCGCACGTCGGCCCGGACAAGGTCGCCTTCTTCTTCGAGGGCCCCGAGTGGCGCTCGCGGCTCACCTACGGCGACTGGCTGCGGCTGAGCGACCGCGCCGCGGCGGCGCTGACCCGGCTCGGGGTCGAGCCGGGCGACCGGGTCGCGGTCGCCTCCCCCGGCGGGCCGGTCTGGCCGGTGATGCAGACGGCGTGCAGCCGCGCCGGGGCGATCCTCCTGCCGCTCTCGATCCGCTATCGGCGCGACGAGCTGATGTACGTGCTGGGGCGGGCGCGGCCGAAGGTGGTGATCGCGCTGGAGCGCCTGCGCCAGACGACGATCGTCGAGAACATCCGCGGCGCGCTCGACGCGTTGGCGGAGGAGGGGGCGGGCGGCCCCGGCGCGCCCACCGGCCCGGCTTCGCCGCGCCCGCCGCTGGTCTGGTTCGCCGACGCCACGGCTCCGGGCGAGGATTCCGCCGCTCCGACGCCGGACCCCGGCGCGACGGAGATGTCCTGGGAGGGGTTCGCCGGTCTGGGCGTCGAGCTCCCGGAGATTTGGCCCGACGTAGACGCGCGCGACCCGGTCCTCCTCCAGTTCACCTCCGGCACGACCGCCTTCCCGAAAGGCGCGCTGCTCTCCAGCCGGGCGTCGAACGGCGTCGCCTTCCATCTCGCCGAGCGCATGGGGCTGCGCGAGGACGACGTCATGTTCTCGACCCAGCCCTTCTACCACGTGGGCGGCACGATCGGCACGACGCTGATGCCGCTCACCCACCGCTGCACGATGGCGGTGCCGGAGCGCTATCGACCGGAGGTCGCGCGGGAGGTCGTCCGCCGCTACGGCGCCACCGTGCGCACCGGCCAGGCGGCGATGTACGCGGCGGAGCTCGCCGACCCGGGGTTCGACGCCGACGACTACAAGACCCTCTCGCGCGGCTGGGGCGCGGGCGCGCCGGCGCTGGTCGACGCGATCACCGGCCGCATGGGCGTCACCGACCTGATCATGGCCTACGGCCTCACCGAGGCCGCCTCGATCTCCACCGCCTGCTCCTGGACCGACCCGCCGGAGGTGCGCACCCGCTGCTGCGGCAAGCCGCTGCCGGGGATGGAGGTGTTGATCGCCGGTCCCGAGGGCGTCACCGACGAGCCCGGCGTCGTGGGCGAGATCCGCATCCGCGGCTGGTCGCTGATGGAGGGCTACTTCGAGGACCCGGCCGCGACCGCGGCGGCGATCGACGCCGACGGCTGGCTCCACACCGGGGACGTCGGGCGGCTCGACGCCGACGGCAACCTGCACTTCGTCGACCGGCTGAAGGACATGATCAAGCCGGGGGGCGAGAACGTCTCGGCCGCCGAGGTCGAGCGGGTGATCTCCGAGCTGCCCGCCGTCGCCCGGGTCGCAGTCGTCGGTGGGCCCGACCCGCGGCTCGGCGAAGTGCCGGTGGCGTTCGTCGAGCTGAGCTCCGGCGCGGCGCTCGACGAGGAGGAGCTGATCGAGTTCTGCCGGCGCGAGATGGCCGACTTCAAGGTCCCGCGCCGCGTCCTCTTCGTCGACGACTGGCCGATGACCGAGAGCGGCAAGGTGCAGAAGAACGAGCTGAAGGCGCGCCTCGGCGGGACCGGCGACCAGCTCGTCGGGAGCAGCGGATGAGCGGGCGCGCCGCGGCGATCACCGGGATCGCCGAGACCTCGCTCGACCCGCAGCCCGAGCGCACGGCGATGAGCCTGATGGTCGAGGCCTCGCTCGCGGCGGTCGAGGACGCCGGGATCTCGCTCGGCGACATCGACGGCCTGCTCGTGATCCCGCCCTGGGAATCGCCGTCGGAGCGCTACCACATGCTGGTCGCCGAGCAGCTGCAGATCTACGCCAAGACGCTGACCGACATGGTGATGATCGGCGGCGCCTCGCCCGCCGCGGCCCTGCAGCAGGCGCAGCTCGCGGTCGCCGCCGGGAGGTGCGAGCACGTCCTCGTCGTCTCCGGCGAGCCGCAGCTCTCCACCTACGCCGACCAGGGCGGGGTGCTCGCGACCTTCGCCCGCGGCGCCGCCCACAACACCGATTACGAGTTCCCGTTCGGCGTCCACGTCCCCGCCTACTACGGCTTGGTCGCGCAGCGCTACCTGCACGAGTACGGGCTGGAGCCGACCGCGCTCTCGCCCGTCGCGGTGGCGCTGCGCAAGCACGCTGGCCGCAATCCGGCGGCGCAGAAGCAGCGCCCGATCACGGTCGAGGAAGTCGACGACTCGCCGCTGATCGCGAGCCCGCTTCGCCGCCTCCACTGCGCGCTGACCTCCGACGGCGCCGCCGCGCACGTCGTCTCGGCGCGCGCCGCGGGCTCCGACGCGGGCCGCGCGATCGGCATCCTCGGCACCGGCCAAGGCCAGTCCGCCTACCACATGGGTCACCTGGTCCGGGGTGATGGCAAGCACGACCTGGTGCGGACCGTCGCCGCGATCGCGGCGACCCAGGCCTTCGAGGAGGCGGGCGTCGGTCCGACCGACATCGACGTCGCCGGGATCTACGACAGCTTCACGATCACGCTGATGCTGCAGCTCGAGGACGCGGGCTTCTGCGGCCGCGGCGAGGCCGGCGCCTGGGCGGCGGAGGGCGGGATCGAGCTCGGCGGCGCCCTGCCGGTCAACACCCACGGCGGTCTCCTCAGTTGCGGCCAGCCCGGCGGCGCCGGCGGCATGCTCCACGTCAACGAGGTCGTGCGCCAGCTGCGCGGCGAGGCCGACGGCCGCCAGGTCGTGGGCGCCGAGCTCGGCTTCGTCACCTCCGCCAGCGCCGTCGCCTCCAACTTCGCCGCCCTGGTCCTGGGGAACGGGCGATGAGCGCGATGAACCGCCCAGGCCCCGACATAACCCCCGAATCGAAGCCCTACTGGGACTCGAT
>DASZUW010000262.1:0-7385 GCA_035547475.1 Solirubrobacterales bacterium | reverse complement strand
GGCCGCGTCCCCCGGCGTCCCTTTCCCGCCCCCGCGTCGGCCGAGAGGACCGCGTCCCCCAGCCGTCCGGGCGCCAGCTTACGGGGGCCGGGACCCCCGCCGTCCCCCGCCGCCCCTTACCTGCGCCCCGCGCGCGGCTCCCAGCCGACCGGCTACGCGCGCTCCGCCGCCGGCAGTGAGGCGAGGGCGGCGGTGATCGAGGCTGCAGTGATGTCGAGCAGGTCTTCGAGGTCGGCTTCGGTGATCGCCAGGGGAGGCATCAGGACGACGACGTCGCCGAGGGGGCGGACCAGGGCGCCGCGCTTGCGGGCCTCGAGGGTGACGCGGTGGCCGAGGCGGAGTTCGGGGTCGTGGGTGCCGAGGTCGATGCCGACCATGACGCCGCGGGAGCGGACCTCGGCGATGCCGGGCATGGTGGCGAGGTGGGCGAGGCGGCGCTCGAGGAGGGCGATCTTGGGCTGGAGGCGGTCGATGGTTCGCTCGCGCTCGAAGATGTCGAGGTTGGCAAGGGCCACGGCGCAGGCGACCGGGTTGCCGGTGTAGGTGTGGCCGTGGAAGAAGGTTTTCGCCTCGGCCGGGGCGCCGAGGAAGGCCTCGTAGACCGCCTCGGTGGTGAGCGTCGCCGCCAGTGGGAGGTAACCGCCCGTGATGCCCTTGGCGAGGCAGAGGAAGTCGGGCGTGACGCCCTCCCGTTCGACCGCGAACATCGTCCCGGTGCGCCCGAATCCGGTCGCGACCTCGTCGCAGATGAGGAGTACGCCGTGGCGGTCGCAGAGCTCGCGCACCGCGCGCAGGTAGCCGTCGGGGTGGACGATCATGCCGCCCGCGCCCTGGACCAGCGGCTCCATCATCACCGCCGCGACCTCGCCCTCGTGGGCACCGAGCAGGTGCTCCATGTGATCGGCGTCGCCCGGCTCGGCCGCGAGGGTCTCGAACAGGAGCGGCCTGTAGGTGGCGTGGAAGAGGTCGATCCCGCCGACCGAGACCGAGCCGAGCGTGTCGCCGTGGTAGGCCTCGCGCATCCGGATGAAGCGGGTGCGGGCGGTGTCGCCGCGCTGCTGGTGGTACTGGAAGGCCATCTTCAGGGCGATCTCGGCGGCGGTCGAGCCGGAGTCCGAGTAGAAGACGCGCCGCAGGCCGGCGGGGGCGATCTCGATCAGCCGCGCCGCCAGCTCGGTCGCGCCGGGGTGGGAGAGGCCGAGCATCGTCGAGTGGGCCACCTTGTCGATCTGCTCGCGCGCGGCCCGGTCGAGGTCCGGATGGTGATGGCCGTGGACGTTGCACCAGAGCGAGGAGGTGCCGTCGATGTAGCGGTTGCCGTCGACGTCGAAGAGGTAGACCCCCTCGCCGCGCTCGATCTGCAGCGGCTCTTCTTCGCTCCAGCCCTGCTGCTGGGTGAAGGGGTGCCAGACGAACTCCTGGTCGAGCCGGTTGAGGCGGGCGGCGTCGCTCATCGCCAGAACCCTAGCTGGCCGGCGATTCCTCCCACCAGCGCAACGATTGCCCTTGAGAAATAGTTGCGCACATGCAACAATTCCTGTCATGCAAGCAAGCGATGTCAAGGCGAGCGCCCGGGCCGGAGACGGCGCAGCGAGCGTGGAGATCGATGCGGAGTCCCGTGACACGGCCGCACGGATCTGCGCGCTGATGCGCCACGTCTTCCTCTACGACCGCGGCAACCAGCTGCGGGTCCTGGAGGACACCGGCCTGACGACGACGCAGTGCAAGGCGCTGCTCGAGCTCGGCGGCCTCGGCGACTGCCCGACTACCTGGCAGGTCTCCGACCTGGCCGGCGTCTTCGAGTCCTCGCTCCCGGCGATGAGCCGGGCGGTCGACGGCCTGGTGAAGAAGGGGCTGGCGACGCGGGTCGAGGATCCGACCGACCGGCGGGTCCGCCTGGTGCGGATCACCCCCGCCGGCAACGAGCTGGTCGACCAGCTGACCACCGTGAAGCGCAACGGCCTCGAGGCCTTCGCCGCGACCCTCACCTCCGCGCAGCGTCGCAAGATCGACGCCGCGGTCGAGTCCCTGATGGACCGCGAGGACATCGCCACCACGTATCGACACTTGAAGGAGGCTTAATGTCCTGCAGCGATGCTGATTTTGCTGCCCCCGTCCGAGGGGAAGACCGCGCCGGAGACGGGCCCGCCCGTCGATCTCGAAGCGCTCGCCTACGCCGGCGAGCTGACGGAGTCGAGGCGGAAGTTGCTTGGGGCGCTCGCCGCGCTCGCGGAGCTGCCGCTCGCGCGGGCGGTGTCGATGCTCGCGGTGTCGAAGGGCCAGGCGGGCGAGGTCGCCGTTGACGCGGGGCTCGGCTCCGCCCCGGCGGGCCCGGCCGCCGAGGTCTACAGCGGTGTCCTCTACGACCGCCTGAGGCTGCCGGAGCTCTCCAAGCGCGCCCAGGGCCGGGTGCTGATCGCCTCGGCCCTCTGGGGCGTGGTGCGACCGACCGACCGCATTCCCTACTACCGGCTCTCGGCGAAGGCGAAGCTGGACGGGATCGGCGGCCTGGCCGCCTTCTGGCGCCCCGCCCTCGCCGAGGCGCTCCCCGACAGGGACGGCGACCTGGTCGTCGACATGCGCTCCGGCGCCTACGCGGCGGCCTGGAAGCCGAAGCGGGCGAGGGCGACGCTCCTCGCCGTCCGCGCCTTCACCGAGACGAAGGGCAGGCGCAAACCGGTGAGCCACATGGCAAAGGCGGTGCGCGGCGAAGTGGCGCGGGCGCTGCTGGAGGCGAAAAAGGCGCCCGAGAGCCCCGAGGCCGCCGCGGCGATCGCCGAGGCCGCCGGCTTCACCGTCGACCTGACGCCCGCCACCCTCGACATCATCCTCAGCTGACGATGTTGATGGGCCGAAAACTCCTGATATAGAGGACTTTTCGGCCCATCAACCTGGGAGGCGGAGTTGGGGCCAGGTGGCGGGGCTCGTCAGGTCGAGGTGGGGGAGGGTGAGGACCGGGACGCCGCTCAAGGCGGCGATCGTCTCGCGGTTGTCGGCTTCGATCGGGGTCGGCTCCTCCGGCCAGGGGTTGAGGACGATCGCGGCGACCTTGAGGCCGACCGAGCGGGCCGACTCGACCGTGAGCAGGGAGTGGTTGATCGAGCCGAGGCCGGGCGGGGAGACGACCACCAGCGGGTAGCCGAGCTCGACCGCGCAGGAGCGCATCGTCCAGCTGGGGGACAGCGGGACGAGGAGGCCGCCCGCGCCCTCGCAGACGATCGCGTCGACGCCGTCGGCCGCCGCCCGCGCCGCCGCCATCACCCGGTCCGGGTCGATCTCGACGCCGGCCAGCCCCGCCGCCAGGTGGGGCGACATCGGCGGGTCGAAGCGGTAGGGGGCGATCTCGTCGTCGCTCTGGGACGAGCGCGCCGCGAGCCGCAGGATCGCGTGGTCGGGAAGGCCCTCGATGGCGACCTCGCCGTCGCCGGTCGCCGCCGCCCGCGCCGCCGCCTCGTCGTAGTCCGGGAACTCGTCCATCCCGGTCAGCGCCGGCTTGAACACCGCCACGCTCCTGCCCTCGTCGGCGAGCGTCCGCGCCAGCACCGCGGCGACCACGGTCTTGCCGATTTCGGTGCCCGTGCCGGTGACGAAGACGCCGCTCGCCCGCCTCGTCCGGCCGGCCTCGTCGCGGGTGACCGACGCCTGCCACTGCTCGCGCGAGAGGCCCGGCATCAGGCCGCGAGGGTGGGCGCCTTCAGCAGCCCGATCGCGCGCGCCGCCTCGCCCACCTCGTGGGCGGCGCGGCGGAGCTCCGCCGGCTCGTGCGTCGCCATCACCGTGAAGCGCAGGCGCGAGGACCCCTCGGGCACGGTCGGCGGGCGGATGCCCTGGGCGAAGACGCCGCGCTCGAGCGCCGCCTCGCAGAGCGCCATCGCCCGCTCGGCCTCGCCGACGCGCACCGGCACGATCTGGGTGGTCGAATCGCCCGTGAGCAGCCCCTCGGCGGCGAGCGCGTCGCGCAGCGCCCGCGCGTTCATCCTCAGCCGGCCGACCCGCTCCGGCTCGGCTTCGAGCACGCCCAGCGCCGCCCGCGCGGCGCCGATCACCGGCGGCGGCGGCGCGGTCGAGAAGACGAAGGGGCGCGCGCGGTTCACGAGGTAGTCGACGGTCTCCGCGCTCGCGCACACGTAGGCCCCGTAGGCCCCGAGCGCCTTGCCCATCGTCCCCATCACCACGTCGACCTCGCCCGCGAGCCCCGCCGCGGCGACCGAGCCGCGCCCGCCCGGGCCGACCGCGCCGGTCGCGTGCGCCTCGTCGACCATCAGCCGCGCGCCGTGGCGCCGCGCCAGCTCCAAGCGCTCGGCCAGCGGCGCGACGTCGCCGTCCATCGAGAAGACCCCGTCGGTGACGATCAGCGCCGGCCGCCCGGCGGCGCCGCGCAGCAGCGACTCCAGGTGCTCGACGTCGTTGTGGCGGTAGATCGCCGTCTCCGCCCGCGCCAGCCGGCAGCCGTCGATGATCGAGGCGTGGTTCAGCTCGTCGGAGAAGACGACCTCGCCGGGCCCGGCGAGCGCCGCGATCGTCCCCAGGTTCGCCAGGTAGCCGGAGCCGAAGAGGAGCGCGCGCCCGTAGCCCTCGAACTCGGCCAGCGCCGCCTCCAGCTCGCGGTGCGGCGCCATCGTGCCGCTGATCAACCGCGAGGCGCCCGCCCCCGCGCCCCAGCGCAACGCCGCCTCCGCCGCCGCCTCGCGCACGCGCGGATCGGCCGCCAGGCCGAGGTAATCGTTGGAGCAGAGCAGCAGCGCCTCGCGTCCGTCGAGCGTGACGCGCGGGCCCTGCGGCCCTTCGACCAGGCGCAGGCGGCGGTAGAGCCCGCGCTCGCGCAGCTCCTCGAGGGCAGCGGCGACGTCGGTCACCGGCGCCCCCTAGGCCGCGGCCGTCGGATATCTCGGAACCCGCTTGTCCTTCTTGACGACCCGCAGCTGGGTGGAGGGGTCCCACATCGGCGCCTCGTCCTGGCGGTCGATCAGCTCCTCCATCGGCGTCGCCGGCGTCTCGCCCTCGAGCCAGCCGGAGCGGTTGTCGGGCCGCGGGTTGGACCCGTTGTCGGGCTGGCGGGCGACGTTCAGGCCGAGCTCCTCGAACATCGCCCGGTCCTCGGCCGGCTCGGCGCCGAGCGTGGTCAGGAAGTTGCCCATCATCACCCCGTTGAGCCCCGCCTTGACCGCCAGCCCGTGCAGGTCGCCGAGGTTCTCCACCCGGCCGCCGCAGAGGCGGAAGAGCGCCCCCGGGATGATCAGCCGGAAGATCGCGATCCACTTCACGACCTCCATCGGCTCCATCACTTCCCGGTCGCCGAATTTCGTCCCCTCCTTGGGGATCAGCAGGTTGATCGGCACCGAGGTCGGGTTGATCTCGGCGAGCTCGAAGGCCATCTCGACCCGCTGCTCGGAGGTCTCCCCGAGGTTGAGGATGCCGCCGACGCAGGTCTCCAGGCCCGCCTCCTTGACCGCCTGGATAGTCCGCAGCCGCCCCTCGTAGCGGACCGTCGTCGAGACCTCCGGGTAGTAGGAGCGCGCCGACTCGACGTTGTGGTGGACCCGCTGGACGCCCGCCTCCTTCAGCGCCTTGGCGCGCTCGGTCGACATGTGGCCGATCGAGATGCAGCGCTTCAGGTTCGTCTTCTCGGCGACGAGTTCGGCGCCTTCGAGGATCTTCTGGAAGTCGCGTTTGGAGAGCCCCTGCCCCTGGGTGACCATGCAGAAGCGGTGCGCGCCCGCCGCCTCGGCGGCCCGCGCGTGTTCGAGGATCTGCTCCGGCTCCATCATCGCGTGCATGACCGTGTCGGCGTCCGCGTAGCGCGACTGGGCGCAGAAGCCGCAGTCCTCGGCGCAGCCGCCCGACTTGGCGTTGACCAGCGAGCACATGTCGGTCGAGTCGCCGAAGTTCTCCCGGCGCACCGCCCAGGCGCGCTCGACGAGCGCTTCGATGTCGGCGGGCTCGGTGAGGCGGCCGAGCTCGAGTGCTTCTTCGGGGGTGATCAGAGGGGGCATGGCGGTCCTTTCCGGGATGCGACCTAGGAAAGGCTATGACGGAACGCGGATGCGTGCGCTCCGGGGGAGCGCCGCCGGCTGGTGGAGTCACAGGACGGCTGCGACTAGCATCGGCGCGATGGAGAGGACGAAGGCGCGGCGTCGGCGACTCGCGCTGGCGACCCTGGCCGCGCTGGCGACGCTCGGCTTCGCCGCCGGAGCGGTGATGGGCAGCGGCTCCGGCGACTCGCGTGGGGGTCCTTCGCCTCGTTGCGAGGGCCAAAGGACGACCGCGCCGGGGTGCGGGGGCGCGGAATCGAGTACCGCCGAGGACCCGTCCCGGCCCACCCTCGCCGAACGGTTGACCCCCGCCCAACTGGCGGGGGAGCGGGTCGCGGTGGGCGTCGACGGGACCGGGCTGACGCCGCGGCTGCGGGGCGCGATCCACGCCGGGAAGGTGGCGGGCGTCGTCCTCTTCGAAGCCGACTTCCCGACCCGGGCGGCCGGGCGCGACCTGATCGGGGAGCTGCAGTCGGTGCCGCGGCCGCCGCTCCTGCGCGGTCTGCCGCTGCTGGTGATGACCGACCAGGAGGGCGGCCTGGTGAAGCGGGTCGACGGGGCGCCCCACGCCGCGGCGGCGACGATGGGCGCCGAAGGCGCGGGCTTCGCCCGCCGCGCAGGGCGGGCGACGGCGCGGAACCTGCGGAGCCTCGGCGTCGACGTCGACCTCGCCCCGGTGCTCGACGTGGCTCGGCCCGGCGGCGTCATCGCCGACACCGAACGCGGCTTCGGCTCGACCCCCGCGCAGGTCGCCGCCACCGCGGTGGCGTTCGCGACCGGGCTCGAAGGCGGCGGCGTCGCGGCGACCGCGAAGCACTTCCCCGGACTCGGCGCGGCGAGCGAAAACACCGACTTCGAAGCCCAGCGCATCCGCCTCTCGAAGGCCGAGCTGCGCGACGTCGACGAGGCGCCCTACCGCGCCTACGTCGACGCGGGCGGCAAGCTGGTGATGATCTCGACCGCGAACTACCCGGCCTTCGGCACCCGTCCGGCGGCCTTCAACCCCCGGATCGTGAAGGGCGAGCTGAGGGGCCGGCTCGGCTTCCACGGCGTCACCATCACCGACAGCCTCGGCAGCGCCGCCGTCGCCGAATTCGGCGGCCAGCGCGAAGCAGCGGTCGACGGCGCCGCCGCTGGCGACGACCTCCTCCTCTTCGACGACCTCCCCAGCGCCCTGGCCGGGCACGGGGCGCTGGTGAAGCAGCTGCGGAAGGGTGGTCTGAGGCGCGCGCCGTTCTTGGCGGCGGTCGGGCGTGTGCTGCGGCTGCGGGGGGCGTTGCGGTGAGAGGGGGCGGGGATCCGGGGCGCGGGGAAGCTGGCGCCTCGGGCGGCTGATCGGCGACCCGGGTCTCC
>DASZUW010000261.1:0-3612 GCA_035547475.1 Solirubrobacterales bacterium | reverse complement strand
GGAGACCCGGGTCGCCGATCAGCCGCCCGAGGCGCCAGCTTTCCGGCATCCCGAACCCCCGCGCCTTCCGGGCGCCAGCTTCCCCGCGCCCCGAACTCCCGCCCCTAGCCCCCGAGGCGCCGGCCGCCGCCCCGCCTCCCGCCCCCAAGTCACCCCGACCGCGTCACGAAGCTGATCCGGCCGTTGGTCTCGAGGATCGCCCAGCGGACGTCGTCGAGGGAGGAGATGCCTTCGAGGCGGGCCTCGGCGCCGATCTCCTCGCGGGTGAGGCGCTGGCGGCGGAGGTTGGCTTCGATGAGCTCGCCGTCCTCGACCAGGACGATCGGCTCGCCGTTCAGGATCGGGCGCAGGGTTTTGAACTTGAAGGCGAGCCAGGAGAGGGCGACGGTGAGGAGGCCGATGGTGGAGATCGCGAGGAGGGCGCCGGTCAGCGACTCGTCGTTCTGGGTGACTCCCTGCTGGACCAGGTCGCCGACGACGACGAGGAGGATCAGGTCGAAGGGCTCCAGCGAGCTGAGCTCGCGCCTCCCGACCAGCCGGGTGAGCAGGTAGACGAAGGCGAATATGACCGCCGCGCGGATGACGATGTCCATGGCGGCCTAGGGGAAGTTGAACTGGCTCCGGGAGATCGTGGCGATCGGCGTGGCGCCGTCGTAGAGGGCGACGCCGGCCTCGTGGGAGCCGACGTTCAGCGGGTTGGATTCGAACTGGGCGTAGACGACGAGGGTGCGCCCCGCCGCCATCGCCGGGAAGCGCCACTTGAGGTCGCCGGCGGCGTCGGTGGTCGTTCCCGCCGGTTCCGGTTCCAGCGTGTTCATCGCGGTCTGGTCGATCCAGCCGCGCTGGAGGACGAGCGTCGGCGCGGCGAGCGCCCGCTTCGCGTGGAGCTGGAATTCCGCCTGGTAGTGGAGGCCGCCGCGGACGCGGCTCGGCGCTTTCACGCTCAAGCTGCCGGCGGCGCCGCTCGCCGTGTCGGTCGCGTCGGCCTGGCCGAAGGCGTTGGCCAGCGCGGCGACGACGAAGAGAAGGAGGAGGAAGAGGAAGCCGCGCCGCAGCCACTGCCCGGCCACCCGCCCCTGGAAGTCGCGGTGGCGGCCGAGGTCGATTTCGGCCGGGAGGTCCTGCGGCGGGATCTCATCCATCCGAGCCGGGTTCGGCCATCTTGCGGTGCACCTCCGCCTTCACCGAATCGGGGATCACACCGGCGACCGCGGTCTGGACCTTGTTCTTCAGCGAGCCCGCCACGACCTTCTCCTTTCCGGACATCAGCGCCTCGAAACCTTGCCGGGCCACTGCGGCCGGATCGTCCTTGTCGCCGGCGCCGACCTTCGTGTCCTCCATCTCGGCGCGCTCGAAGAACTCGGTGTCGGTCGGCCCCGGCACCAGCGCGGTGATCGTTGACGTTTTCGCGTTCATCTCGACTCCTCATCGGTCGCGCTCGGGTACCCGCGCGAGGAGGCCGTGACGCGGGACGAGGACGGTGGCCCGCTGGACCATCGGCTCCGGCCGGCGCGCCAGCGGCACGGGGCGACCGGCGCGCAGGAAGGCGGGGACGACGGTGGCGAGCTCGGCGTGGGCAAGGCCTTCGCCGACACAGCGACGGGTGCCGCCGCCGAACGGGAAGTAGGGCGCCTGGGGCGGGGGCGCCGCGCACCAGCGCTCGGGGTGGAAGGCGTCGGGGTCCTCGAAGCCGCGCGGATCGCGGTGGACGAGCGTCGAGGGGACCATCACGTCGACCCCGGCCGGGAGGTCGAAGCCGCCGACCCGACGCGGCGCGGTCAGCTTGCGGAGCGCCGCCGAGGCGGGCGGGTTGAGGCGGAGCGTCTCCTTGACGATCGCGTCGGCGGCCTCGCCGTCCGGCATCGCGAGGTAGGCGTCGGCCAGCTCCGGCTCGCGCCCGAGCCGGTCGAGCACCCAGGTCAGCGCGATCGCGGGGGGTTCCTGCGCCGCCATCACCAGCGACATCAGCTCTTCCGCGCGCCCCTCGTCGCCGACCGCCTCGGCCAGCGCCGCCAGCGCCGGCGCCTGGCGCCGCTCGAAGAGCCTCTGGCCGAGCGCGCCGAGGAGGCCGTCGCCGGGGCCGGGGAGGGTGACCGGCGGGTTGCCCGGCGTGCGCAGCATGTGGCGGACCCCGCCGACGAGCCGCCCGACCAGCGCCTCGTCGCCCACCCCGAGCACCACCCGCGCGAAGATCTCGTCGGTCACGTCGCGCACCCGCTCCAGCAGGCGGATCGGCCGGCCGCGCGGCAGCGCCGCGGCGTGGCGCGTCGCGATCGCCTCCATCTCCTCGCGCCGCGCGTCGACCGCCTCGCGCGCGAGCGCCGGCGCGACGTGCGCTTCGGCGTCCTCGTGCGCCTCCCCGTCGCCGCCGAAGACCGACCGCGGCGAGGCGAACGGCAGGACCGTCCGCCGCGCCTCGCCGGCGTGCGCGGTCGCCGGGTCGGCCTCGAGCAGCTCCGCGACCGCCTCCGGCGCCGCCGCCACCACCGTCGGCCGCGCGGTCAGCAGCCGGATCGTGAAGACGTCGCCGAACTCCACCTGCCCCGCCCGGAGGAAGCCGAGCGGGTCGCGGTGGAATCCGATCGTCTGCGCGAGGACCCCGGCGCGGGGACCGGGCGGAAGGCGGATCAGGAGCCGCCCCCCGAGAGTCGCGACGCCAGCATCTGCTTGCCCTGCTCGGCGCCCTTGCGGCTCGTCTCCTGCGCGCGGCGGAAGAATTCGGCCAGCTCGGAGTCGCCCGCCCGGTCGGCGTCTTCGGCGTACTGCTCGAGGCGCAGCACGTTGCTCAGGCACTGCTCGGTGAACCAGATGACGTCGTAGTCCTTGTCCTTCGTGCCGGTGATCTGGCCGGTCTCGTCTGACATGCTCACCATCCCTCGGTCGGCTCGTCGATAGGGGTCCGGTACCCGCGGGGTGGCCGTTAAACAGTCCCCAGCGCGGGTACCGACGGCCGATGCGAGTCGTGGTCACCGGAGCAACCGGCAACGTCGGCACGAGTGTGCTGGCGGCCCTGGGGCGCGACCAGCAGATCACGGAGATCGTCGGCCTGGCACGCCGCGTACCCGAGTCCCTGTCCCTCCCCAAGGTGCGCTGGCACCAGGCCGACGTGACCGTGACCCCGCTGGCGCCGGTCTTCGAAGGCGCCGACGCCGTCGTCCACCTCGCCTGGGCGATCCAACCCTCCCACGACGAGCCGACGATGGAACGCGTCAACGTCCTGGGCAGCCAGCGCGTCTTCGGCGCCGCCGCCCAGGCGGGCGTCGCCGCCCTCGTCTACGCGTCCTCGGTCGGCGCCTACTCCAAGGGGCCGAAGGACCGCGAGGTCGAGGAGTCCTGGCCCACCGACGGCATCCCGACCTCGCCCTACTCGCGCCACAAGGCGCGGGTCGAGCGCCTCCTCGACGACCTCGCCGCCGGCAGCCGCATGCGGGTGGTGCGCCTGCGCCCCGGCCTCATCTTCAAGGCCGAGGCGGCGAGCGAGATCCGCCGCTTCTTCCTCGGCCCGCTCCTGCCCAACTTCCTCGTGCGGCCGAGGCTGATCCCCTTCGTCCCCGACGTCCCCGACCTCCGCTTCCAGGCGGTGCACGCCGACGACGTCGGCGACGCCTACCG
>DASZUW010000260.1:0-2447 GCA_035547475.1 Solirubrobacterales bacterium | reverse complement strand
GGAGACCCGGGTTGCCGATCAGCCGCCCGGGGCGCCAGCTTCACCGCGCCCCGGACCCCGCCCCCGGGCGCCAGCTTCCCGGCGTCCCGGACCCCCGCCCCGTGCGTCAGCTTCCGGCGCCCTGCACCCCTTGCATTGCTTATTAGTCACTGCTAACCTCTGCTTAGTCGCCGCTACTAACTACGGAGGAACTGAGATGGAAACGCAGGATCGAGGGAGGTTGTGGACGCTGGTTCTGGTCTCCGTCGGGCTCTTCATGGTCGTTCTCGACAACCTGGTCGTGAACGTCGCGCTGCCCAGCATCCACAACGACTTCGGGGCCTCGGTGCAGGCGCTGGAGTGGACCGTCAACGCCTATGTGCTCGCCTACGGGGTGCTGCTGCTGACCGGCGCCGCGCTCGGCGACCGGTTCGGCCGCAGGCGGATGTTCGTCACCGGGATCTCGCTGTTCACCGCCGCCTCGGCGGGCGCGGCGCTGGCGCCGTCGGCCGACTTCCTGATCGCGGCGCGCGCGATCCAGGGCATCGGGGCGGCGATCGTCACGCCCCTCACCCTGACCCTCCTCGCCGACGCCTTCCCGCCCGAAAAACGGGGCGTCGCGCTCGGCGTCTGGTCGGGCATCAGCGGGGTCGCGGTGGCGATCGGGCCGCTCGTCGGCGGAGCCGTGATCGAGCTCGCCGACTGGCACTGGATCTTCTGGCTGAACGTCCCGATCGGCCTCGCGCTCGCCCCGCTGGCCGCCCGGCGCCTGGACGAGAGCTTCGGTCCCAAGGCCCCGCTCGACTTCCCCGGCCTGGCGCTCGCCTCGACCGGGCTCTTCGGCGTCGTCTACGGCCTCGTCCGCGCCCAGACGATCGGCTGGACCGCCCCCGAGGTGATGGTCAGCCTCGCCGCCGGCCTCGTGCTGCTCGCCGCCTTCGTCCGCCAGGAGCTCCGCTCCGAGGCGCCGATGCTGCCGATGCAGTTCTTCGCCAGGCGCAGCTTCGCGGTCACCAACGTGGTCTCGCTGGCGATGTACTTCGGCATGTTCGGCTCGATCGTCTTCCTCAGCCAGTTCATGCAGAACGTGCTCGGCAACTCGCCGCTCGAGGCGGGCCTGAAGCTGCTCGTCTGGACCGGGGCGACGATGGTCGTCGCACCGCTCGCCGGCGTCTTCAGCGAAAAATTCGGCGCCCGCTGGTTCATGGTCGCCGGCGTCTCACTGCAGGGCGCGGCGCTCGCCTGGCTGGCGATCACGGCAAGCACGACGGTCAGCTACGTGACGATGATCCCCGCCTTCCTCGCCGCCGGCGCGGGCATGGCGCTCGTCTTCGCCCCCTCGGCGAGCGCGATCCTCAACTCGGTCCGCGTCGACCAGGCGGGCCAGGCCTCCGGCGCCGCCAACGCGATCCGCGAGCTCGGCGGCACCTTCGGCATCGCCGTCCTCGCGACCGTGTTCAGCGGCGCCGGCGCCTACACCACGCCGCAGCAGTTCGTCGACGGCATGGTCCCGGCGCTCTGGGTCGGAACCGCGGTCCTCGCCTTCGGCGCCCTGGTCGCGGCGGCGCTCCCGTTCGGCGGCAAGGCGACCGAGCAGGAGGACCGCGAATACGCCGAGGTCCACGACGCCCTCCCGGCGGCCAATTAGGATCGAAGCGTGGCGGGAGAGGCGAAAACCGTTCCTCGCAGGCGCGTCCCGGCGGCCGAGCGCCGGGACGCGCTGATCGAGGCCGCCGTCCACCACTTCGCCCACGGCGGCCTGCCGGGCACCAAGGTGGCGGCGATCGCCGCCGACGTCGGCGTCGCCCAGCCCTACGTCTTCAGCCTCTTCCCGACCAAGCGCGACCTCTTCCTCGCCGCCGTCGACCGCTGCTTCGAGAAGGTGGCGGCCCTCTTCGAGCAGGCGGCCGCGGACTTCGACCGCGACGGCCCCCGCGAACCCGACGAAGACAAGCTGAACGCGATCGGCCACGCCTACACGGACGCGATCGGCGACAACCCCGACCAGCTCCTCCTCCAACTCCAGGCCTACGCGGCCTGCGGCGACGACCCCGGCATCCAGAGCGCCGTGCGCCACAACTACGCCGAGCTCGTCCAGCAGGCGCGCGAGCTCACCGGCGCGGACGACGAGCGCCTCGACGGCTTCTTCCAGATGGGCATGTGGTGCAACGTCGCCGCCGCCCTCGGCATCGAGGACTTCAAGTCCGGCTCCGGCTGGGTCGAGAAGTCGCTGAAGCACGACGGGTGAGGCGCGGGGCGAGGGAGGGCGAGGGACGCGGCCCTGGGTGAGGGACGGCCGAGGGACGCGGCCCTCTCGGCCACGACCCCGGGTCGGCTGTGGCCGTGGCCGAGAGGGCCGGGTGTTCGGGGAGAGGGTGAGGGACCGAGGTGAGGCGTCGTCACGAAGAGCGTGAGAACTCCACGCTTCCTCCCGTCTTCCTCATGCCTTCCGACCACTCAGGGGTTTG
>DASZUW010000259.1:0-6646 GCA_035547475.1 Solirubrobacterales bacterium | reverse complement strand
TCGGGGTTGATCTCCTCCATCTCCTTCAGCTGCTCGTAGGGCACGTCGGCCTCGGCGAGGAGGACGTTCATGTGCCCGGGCATGCGGCCGGCGACGGGGTGGATCGCGTAGTTGACGGTGACACCGCGCTTCTCCAGCTGGTTCGCCATCTCTTTGACCGCGTGCTGGGCCTGGGCGACGGCGAGGCCGTAGCCGGGGACGATCACGACGCTGTCGGCGTAGGCGAGCTTGATCGCCGCGTCCTGGGCGCCGATCGAGGTGACCGGGCGCTGCTCGCCCGACCCGGCGCCGGCCGCGGGCGCGCCGCCGAACCCGGAGAAGAGGATGTTGGAGACCGAGCGGTTCATCGCCGTCGCCATCTCCAGCGTGAGGATCGTTCCCGAGGAGCCGACGAGGGTCCCCGCGACGATCAGCGCCACGTTCTGCAGGGCGAAGCCCGCGGCCGCCGCGCTGAGGCCGGTGAAGGCGTTCAGCAGCGAGATCACGACCGGCATGTCGGCGCCGCCGATCGGCAGCACCACCAGGTTGCCGAGGATCGCCGCGGCGACCAGGATCAGGATGAAGAGGCCCTGCGACGGCGGTTCGTTGTCGATCGCGATGATGATCGCGACGACGATCACGCCGATCCCGAGGATCGCGTTGATGAACTGCTGCCCCGGCACCGCGATCGGCTTGGTCGGGATGATTTCCTGGAGCTTGCCGAAGGCGATGTTCGAGCCCCAGAAGGAGACCGAGCCGACGATCGCCGCGAACAGCGTCGGGATCAGGTCTTCCAGCGGCATCTCGCCGAAGGAGATGCCGTGGCGGATCTCCGACCAGGCGATCAAGGCCACCGCACCGCCGCCGACCCCGTTGTAGAGGGCGACCATCTGCGGCATCTCGGTCATCTTCACTTTGATCGATGCGTAGGCGCCGATCGCCGAACCGGCCGCGAGGCCGATGACGATCAGGCCCCAGTTGCCCATCCCGTCGAGCAGCAGGGTGGTGACGACCGCGACCGCCATGCCGACCGCGGCGATCATGTTGCCGCGCTTCGCGGTGGTCGGATGCGTGCCCTGTTTCAGCCCGAAGATGAACAGGACGAAGGAGACGATGTAGAGCGCCGTGGCGGCATCGCCGCCCGGTTCAAGCACGGCGAGGGGGGTCATTTGGAGGGGTCCTCGCCTTTGTCTTTGTCCTCCGCCCCCGGACGAATCCCGGCATTGCCGGGATCACCGGTCGCTGACGCTCCCTGGGAGGAGGCGGAGGGTTTAGGACGTTTGGCGAACATGCCGAGCATCCGGTCGGTGACCATGAAGCCGCCGACGATGTTGATCGCGCCGAAGGCGACGGCGATCGTGCCGATCACGTACTCGAGGCCGTCGTCGGCATAGCCGAGGACGATCAGGCCGCCGAGCATGACGATGCCGTGGATCGCGTTGGTCTGCGACATCAGCGGCGTGTGCAGCGTCGTCGGCACCTTCGAGATGACCTCGAACCCGACGAAGATCGCCAGGACGAAGATCGTGACCTCGGTCATGATGCTCATGCGTCAGTCCTCCCTGCCGCGCGCTCGTTCTTGATCTCGCCGCCCTGGGTGATCAGCGCCGCGGCGAGGATGTCGTCGGAGAGGTTGACGTTCAGCTCGCCCTCCTCGGTGATCATCAGCCCGAGCAGGTTCTCGAGGTTCTTCGCGTAGAGCTGCGAGGCGGGCACGGGCATCAGGCTCGGCAGGTTGCGCGGGCCGATGACCTTGACGCCGTTCTCCTCGACGGTCTGCCCCGGCTCGGTCAACTCGCAGTTGCCGCCGGTCTCGGCGGCGAGGTCGACGATCACCGAGCCCGGCTGCATGCCGCGCACCGCGTCGGCGGTGATCAGGATCGGCGCGGCGCGGCCCGGGATCGCGGCGGTGGTGACGATCACGTCCTGCTTGGCGGCGTTCTCGCCGAGCGCGTCGCGCACCTGCGCGTTCTCCTCCTCGGTGAGCGGGCGCGCGTAACCGCCCTCGCCCTCCGCGTCGGGGATGAAGTCCAGTTCCAGCGGGCGCCCGCCGAGCGAGGCGATCTGCTCCCAGGCGGCGCGGCGGATGTCGAAACCGGTGACGATGGCGCCGAGGCGTTTCGCCGTGGCGACGGCCTGCAGCCCGGCGACGCCGGCGCCGAGGACGAGGACTTTCGCCGGCGGCACCGTGCCCGCGGCGGTGGTCATCATCCCGAAGAAGCGGCCCGACTCGCGGGCGGCGATCAGCATCGCCGCGTAGCCGGCGGCGGCGGCCTGCGAGGAGAGCGCGTCCATCGCCTGGGCGCGCGTCGTCCGCGGGATCGCCTCCATCGCGAACGCGGTCGCGCCAGAGGCGGCCAGCGCCTTGTTGGTGTCGGCGGCGACCCACGGGTTCAGGTGCGAGACGTAGATCTGGTTCGGGCCCAGGCGCGCGACCTCCTCGGCGCTCGGCACGCCGACCTTGAGGACGACGTCGGCGCTCCAGATCGCCTCCGCCGGGGCGATCTCGGCGCCCGCGTCGACGTACTGCGCGTCGGGATGCCCGGCGGCCTCGCCGGCCCCGGCCTCGATCAGCACGTCGACCTTCTCGTTCTTTTTCCTCAGCGAGCGGACGACATCGGGGACGAGCGCGACCCGGCGCTCCCCCTCGGCGGTCTCTTTCGGCACTCCGATCTTCACAGCGGCGCGGAACCTTATGCGATTCGGTTCAAAGAGGTAGGCCGACGTCGGCCATCGCGGCCAATCGCTCGAGCGTGTGGAGCCGCTGATCCCGCTCCACGTGGACCGGAGAGACGATCAGGCGATCCACGCCGGCGGCGGCGAAGCGCCCCACCCGCTCGGCCACCTCGGCCTCCGTCCCGACCAGCGAGGTCGCCGCGACGATCTCGTCCGGGAGCGCCTCGAAGGCCCCGCCCCGGTCGCCCGCCTGGAAGCGCCGCTGGACCTCGTCGGCCACCGCGCCGAAGCCGAAGCGGTGCGCCAGGTCGACGTAGAAGTTCGTCTTCCGCGACCCCATCCCGCCGAGGTAGAGCATCAGCCCCGCCTTGACCATGTTCTTGGCCGCCTCGAGGTCGCCGTCGATCGCCACCTGCAGGCTCGGCGAGACCTCCAGGTCCGCGCGCGTCCGCCCGCCCTTGGCGAAGCCCGCCTCGAGGTGCTCCCCCCAGGTCTCCTGAAAGCTCTCGACGGAGAAGAAGATCGGGATCCAGCCGTCGGCGACCTCGGCCGCCATCGCCACCGATTTGCGCCCGATCGCGCCCACGAACACGGGGATCTCGGCGCGCAGCGGGTGGAAGTTCAGCTTCAGCGCCTTGCCCTCGCCCCCCGCGAGCGGCAGGTCGTAATGCGCCCCGTGGTGCTCCAGCGGCCCTTCGCGGGCGACGATCTTCCGCACCACCTCGATGTACTCGCGCGTCCGCCCCCACGGCTTCGCGTACGGCACCCCGTACCAGCCTTCGGAGACCTGCGGACCGCTCGGCCCGAAGCCGAAGAGGAAGCGCCCGCCGGAGAGTTTGTCGATCGTCGCCCCCGCCATCGCCGCCGCCGCGGGCGGCCGCGCCGGCACCTGCATGATCGCCGCGCCGAGGTTGATCGTCCGCGTCTGCCCGGCGAGCCAGGCCAGCACGCTGACCACGTCGGAGCCGTAGGACTCCGCCACCCAGACCGACTCGTAGCCCATGCGCTCGGCCGCCAGCACCAGCTCCAAGGCGTCCTCGCCCGCGGGCCCGATCCCCCAATAGCCCAGGTTGATACCTAGCTTGACCCCCATCCGGTCCGAACCCTATTCAATAGGCGAGTGGCGACGGCTACGGCGACCCCGGACACCGGTCTGACGAGCAAGGAGGCGGAGGCACGCCTGCGCAAGCTGGGGCCGCCGCCGGAGACGAGCTCGCGCTCGACCTCGAGCATCGTCGCGGGCAACGTCTTCACGCTCTTCAACGCGATCATCGCGGTCTTCTTCGTCTTCGACCTGGCGTTGGGGCTCTACGCGGATTCGCTCTTCGGGCTGATCGCGGTCATCAACTCCTACATCGGCATCCGCCAGGAGCTGAACGCGAAGAAGACGCTCGACGAGGTCGCGGTGCTGGTGGCGCCGCGGGCGCGGGTGATCCGCGACGGCAACCCGGTCGAGCTGCTGGCCGACCAGGTCGTCCCCGGGGACCTCGTGACGGTCAGCCCCGGCGACCAGCTCGTCGCCGACGGCCGCGTGGTCTCCAGCCGCGGCCTGACGGTCGACGAGTCGCTGCTCACCGGCGAGGCCGACGGCATCCGCAAGGAGCGCGGCGAGGAGGTGCTGTCGGGCTCCTTCGCGATCTCCGGCTCCGGCCACTACGAGGTCGAGGCGGTCCGCGAGAAGAGCTACGCGGGGCGCCTCGCGGGGGAGGCGAAAGCGTTCCGCCATCCGCTCTCGCCGCTGCAGGAGGAGGTGAACCGGGTGATCATCGTCTCCACCTACGCGATGATCCCGCTGGCGATCCTGCTGATCATCAGCCTGAAGGTCCGCGCCGTCGGCCTCCACAGCGCCGCCGAGACGGCGACCGCGGGGCTGGTGACGCTGATCCCCGAGGGGCTCGTGCTGCTGATGAGCGTCACCTTCGCCGTCGCCGCCGTGCGCCTGGCGCGCAGGGACACGCTGATCCAGCAGATGAGCGCGACCGAGAGCCTCGCCGCCGTCGACACGATCTGCGTCGACAAGACCGGGACGCTGACCGAGGGCGAGCTGCGCCTGCGCGCGGTGGAGTTCGCCGACGACGTCGACCCGGCGGTCGGGGCGGCGGTGCTGGGGCGCTTCGCGGCAAGCGCAGGCGACCGCAACAAGACCCTGGAGACGATCGCCGAGCGCTATCCGGGAGACGCAGGGACGGTGAGCGCCGAGGTGCCGTTCTCCTCCGAGTACAAGTGGTCGGGCGTGTCGCTGGAAGGCAGCGGGGCGGGCGCGGGGACCTTCGTGCTCGGCGCGCCGGACGTGCTGGAAGAGGCGGGCGCGCTGGAGCTGCCGCCGGGGCTGGCGGGGAAGCTGCGCGCGGAGACCGAGGCGGGGCGCCGCGTCGTCGCCTTCGGGCGCAGCGCCGAGCCGCTGCCGAGCGACCCGTCGACGAGCCCGGCACCGCGCCTCACGCCGGTCGCGCTGGTGGTGATGGAGGAGACGCTGCGCGAGGACGCGGCCGAGACGATCGCCTTCATGCGCGAGCAGGAAGTCGACCTGAAGCTGATCTCCGGCGACGCGGCGGCGACGGTGACCGCGGTCGCCTACGCGGTGGGCGTGCCGCGCGACGCGGGCGTGGTCGAGGGCCCCGACCTTCCCGATGACCCCGAGGCCCTGCAGGAGGTCGCGCTCGCCAACACGATCTTCTGCCGCATCAAACCGGAGCAGAAGAAAGCGCTGGTCGCGGCGCTCGTCGCCGCCGGGCGTTACGTGGCGATGATCGGCGACGGGGTGAACGACGTGCCGGCGCTGAAGCAGGCGCGGATGGCGGTGGCGATGGGCTCGGGGACGCAGGTGACCAAGGGCGTCGCCGACGTGGTCCTGCTCAAGGACCAGTTCAAACGGCTGCCGGAGGCGATCGGCGAGGGCCGGCGCATCGCCCGCAACATCCACCGCCTCGGCCGCCTCTACCTCACCAAGAGCGTGTACGCGGCGACGCTGATCGTCCTCGTCGCGGTCCCGGGCTTCGCCTTCCCCTTCCTGCCCCGCCACCTCACGATGGCCGCCTTCCTGACGATCGGCATCCCTTCCTTCGTCCTTGCCCTGGCGCCCTCGGACGGCCCCCTCTACCGCGGGCGGCTGATCCGCGCCCTGGCCGCCTTCGCGATCCCCGCCGGCGTCGCCACCGGGATCGGCTCGATCATCTCCTGCCTCCTCGTCAACGCCGTCGCCGGGGGCGGCCTCGCCGCCGGGCGCACCGCCGCGACGACCACCCTGATCGTCCTCGGCCTCGCCTTCGTCCTCCTCCTCGAGCGCGGCCCGGGCCGCGAGCACATCGCGATCCAGAGCTACATGCTCGCCATGGTCGCCGGCCTCGGCGCCCTCTACGCCCTGATGCTCGCCGCCGAACCGGTCCGCAGCTTCTTCGAACTCGAGATCCTCGACGCCACCCAATGGTTCCTCGCCCTCCTCGCCGCCGCCATCGGCCTCACCATCGCCGCCCTCGCCTGGCGCCTCCCGATCATCGAACGCTGGGAAGCCGAGATCACCGAAGACCCCGACGAACCCCCGAGCCCGATGGAGGAGTCCGAGCGGCCGACGACGGCGCTGTAGGAAGCGCCGGCCCTCGGCCCTCGCCTTGCTGCGGCGAGGGACGGCCGGGAAGTCCGGGTCCGCCGCAAGCCGGCGCGCGGCCGGGCGAGGGGCGCGAAGGGGCGCCGAGGGACGCGGGCCTGTCGGCCGACGCAGGGGCGGGCAGGGGACGGCCGGGGGTCCCGGCCCTCGCAAGCTGGCGCCCGGGCGGCCGAGGGACGCGGCCCTCTCGGCCACGGCCCGGGTCATCTGTGGCCGTGGCCGAGAGGGCCGGGTCCACGGGGAGCGGATCAGGGACCGCGGCCGCAGGGGTGACGGGAGAGGGACGGAAGGCTCAAGGACGTCGCACGGATCCGTCACCGAAATCAGACGTCGTGACGAAGACGCCGGGATCTCCACGCCTCGGTCCGTGTCGCACGACACGCACGC
>DASZUW010000258.1:0-2694 GCA_035547475.1 Solirubrobacterales bacterium | reverse complement strand
GCGATGCGGCCCGGCGGCGTCGTCCTCGCCCGCCGGAGGCAACCACCGCCATCCCACCCGGCGGCCGGCGGCGCTCACACCGACGCGGACGGCGATTCCCTTGCCTCTGACGATGAATCGGTGGATTCAGGCTAAGTCGCGTATAGCGCGACTTAGGCGCCACAGCAAACCCCTGAGGGCGGGAGGGCATGAGGAAGACGGGAGGAAGCGTGGAGTTCTCGGCGTCTTCGTGACGACGCCTCACCTCGGTGACGCTCTCGTGAAACGTCGCTCCCCGCGTCACCCGCCCAACCTCGGTCCCCTCACCCTCTCCCCGGTCACCCGGCCCTCTCGGCCACGGCCACAGCCGACCCGGGGTCGTGGCCGAGAGGGCCGGGTCCCTTGCTCGTCCCCGGCCGTCCCCGCCCGGCCGGCGGCCCAAGCCCTCCGTGGCCCCTGCCCCAGCCGCCCAGGACCCGTGGGTCCGCCCTCAAGGCCTCGCCCGCCCGTGCTCTGATGCGGGGCTCCGCTGCAACTCCAGCTCCAGCTCCGCCTCGGGCGCCAGGGACTCCGCCGTGTCGTCGGCGTCCTCTTGCGGGGGCTGCAGCGTCGTCGGGGCGTCGGGGTCGGGTTCGACCGGGCGGGGCCAGCGCAGGCGTTCGGGCGCGTCGCGCATGCGGAGGATGCGGGCGGGGATGCCGCCGACGACGGCGTTCGCGGGGACGTCCTTGGTGACGACGGAGTTGGTGCCGATGACGGAGTTGTCGCCGACGCGGACGCCGCGGAGGACGCAGGCGCCGTAGCCGATCCAGACGTTCGAGCCGATTTCGACGTCGCGCTTGTAGATGCCCTGGGTGCGGATCGGACGCTCGACTTCGACGACGCCGTGGTCGAAGTCGATGAACATGGCTTTGTCGGCGATCACGCATTGCTCGCCGATGCGGACGTGTTGGTAGGCGGTGATCGTGCATTCCTGGCCGAGGACCGATTTCGCGCCGATCTCGACCAGGCCCTCGTGGCAGCGCACCTTGGTCCGGTCGCCGATCCAGACGAAGCGGCCGAAGTCGACCCGCCCGCGCGCCCCGATCTCGATTTCGAGGCCGCGGCCGAAGAAGACGAAGCCGTCGGTGCGCCAGCGGCGCCCCGCGGGGGTCAGCAGGCGCCGCCAGGCATAGCGCCAGGCGAGCCTTCCGTAGCGCCAGTTGAGCATCCGGTTGCGGGCGAGGAAGCGGAGCACGCGGGGGCAACTCTAGACTGGCCACCCCGTGCCCGACGTCGCCAAAGACGCACCGCTCGCCGAGCGCCTCGTCGCCGGCGACAAGCGCGCGCTCGCACGGGCGATCACGCTGATCGAGTCCGACGACCCGGTGGGCTGGGATCTCGTCCGCGAGGTCTACCCGCGGACCGGCAAGGCGCGGATCATCGGCTTCACCGGCCCGCCCGGGGTGGGGAAGTCGACGCTGATCGGCGCGCTCACCGGCGAGATGCGCAAAGCCGAGCGCGAGGTCGCGGTCCTCTCGATCGACCCCTCGAGCCCGTTCACGCGCGGCGCCCTGCTCGGCGACCGGATCCGGCTCTCCGACCACTTCCTCGACCCCGGCGTCTTCATCCGCTCGATGGCCAGCCGCGGCGCCCTCGGCGGCCTCTCCGAGGCGGCGCTGCAGGTGGCGCTGGTGATGGACGCGGCGGGCAAAGACGACGTGCTGATCGAGACGGTAGGCGTCGGCCAGGCGGAGATCGACATCGTCGACCACGCCGACACGATCATTCTCGCGCTGATGCCGGGCTCCGGCGACTCGATCCAGGCGCTGAAGGCGGGGGTGATGGAGATCCCCGACATCATCGTCGTCAACAAGGCCGACCACCCGATGACCGACACGATGGTCCGCGAGGTGCGCGGCGTGCTGGCGCTCTCCCACGAAAAAGGCGACTGGCGGGTGCCGGTGCTGCGCACCGAGGCCGCGAACGGCGTCGGCGTCGACGAGCTCGCGCGGAAGATCGACGAGCACCGGGCGTTCATCGAGGAGCGCGGGACGCTGGCGGAGCGGCGGGCCCGTAACCTGCGCAGCGAGGTGATCGGGATCGCGACCTCGAGGATGCGACGCCGGCTCGAGGCGTGGGCGGCGGAGGACGCCGGGACCGCGGCGCTGCTCGAGCGGGTGGTGCGGCGCGAGGTCGACCCGGCGACCGCGGCGGGACAGCTGCTGGAGCGGCAGGCCGATGGCTGAGCCGGTCCCGCTCCCCGAGGCGATCGGCTGGGTCGGCGGCGAGCTGGCCGACCTCGAGGGCGAAGCGATCGGCGAAATCCAGAGCGTCTACATCGACTCCACCTCCCACGACCCCTCCTGGCTGGTGGCGAAGCTGAGCGGCGGTCGCCGGCGCGGCGGCCGCGTCGTCGCGGTGCCCGTCGACGTCTGCGCCGGCGCCGCCGGCGTCGGGGTCTGGACGGCGATCGACGCCGACCGCCTCCGCGGCGCGCCCGTCGTCGACCCGACCCGGCCCCTCCTGCGCGAGCACGAGCTGACGATCTGCGAGCACTTCGGCATCCCCGAGCAGGTCGGCCGCGCCGCCGCCGTCGCCGGGTTGGCGGACGGCGCGATCACCTCGATTCCGCCGCGGAGGTAGGGGGGCGGGGGGCTCGGGGGGACGGGCTCGGGCCGTCCACAGGGGTTCGGGATGCCGCAGGCCCGTCCTGGGCGCCTCATGGGGGTCCTG
>DASZUW010000257.1:0-1827 GCA_035547475.1 Solirubrobacterales bacterium | reverse complement strand
GGCGTCGACCTCGAGCAGCCGGCCGACCTCGTCGACGATGTTCGCGAAGAGCTCCTCGGGCGGCGCGGCCTGGGCGACCAGCGTCGCCACCCTGCGCAGCGCCGCCTGCTCGTCGGCCAGCTTGCGGCGCTCGGTCACGTCCCTGCCGACGCCGTAGACGACTCCGCGCTCGGGTCGGGTCCGGGTGTTCCACTCAAACCACACCAGCGAGCCGTCGGCGGAGATGACCCGGGTCTGGAACCCCACCAGGTCCCGTCCGTCGGCGAGCTGTTCCAGCGCTTCGCGGGCGGGCTCGCGGTCATCGGGATGGGTGATCTCGAACACCGACAGCGAGGCGATTTCCTCCCTCGAATATCCCAGTATCCGCTCCAGCGCGGCGTTCACGCGCTTGAAGTAGCCGTCGAAGCCGACGATGCAGAGCAGGTCGATCGAGAGGTCGAAGAAATCCTCCAACCCGGCGTCGGGCCCAACCTCTGGCGGCATGTTCCCCACTAGACCTACACCCTCCTCACTTTCCCTCGAATCGGGTCCCAGGGTCGTCGCCTTGACGCCCCCGGCAGGATTCGAACCTGCGACCATCGGCTTAGAAGGCCGGTGCTCTATCCAGCTGAGCTACGGGGGCTCGGGCGCATTGTCGCTCCCCCGGCGGCGAGGCGTCGGGTCGGCGGTGGCGACCCGGCATGTCGAAGATCCGGGCGACCTGGGACGCATGGCCACCCCGACCCCGGGGACCTGGCCCTCCAAAAGCTTGCGGGGCTCCTCCGGTACGATGCCGCCGTGCCGAAGGCGGGGGTCGCGGGGACGGAGCTGTACTGGGAGCGCTCGGGCGCGGGCGAGCCGCTGCTCCTGATCCAGGGCATGAGCGGCACCCATCTCACCTGGGGTGAGCCCTTCCTCTCCCTCCTGCGACCCCACTTCGACTGCGTCGTCTTCGACAATCGCGGGATCGGCAACTCCGACGAGGTCGAAGCGCCCTTCACGATCGCCGACCTCGCCGCCGACGCGCTCGCGGTGATGGACGCCGCGGGCTTCGAGACCGCCCACGTCCTCGGCATCTCGATGGGCGGGATGACCGCGCAGGAGCTCGCCCTCGCCCACCCCGACCGCCTGCGCACCCTCACCCTGGGCTGCACCTACCCCGGCGGCCCGGGTTCCTCGCTGATCGCCGCCGAGGACGCCGAGCCCCTGCTCGAGGCACTGGGCTCCGGCAACCTCGACCGCGCCCTGCGGGCCATGTACGAGGTGAACCTCTCCCCAGGCTTCCGCACCGATGAATCTCGATTTGCCGATTTCACCGCGATGGCAAAGGCCCTTCCGGCCCGCCAACGGACGGTCCAACTCCAGATCGGCGCGATCGGCGGCCACGACACCCAGGCCCGCCTCGGCGACATCGCCGCCCCGACCCTCGTCATCCATGGCACCGAGGACAAGATGATCCCGTTTGCCAACGGCAAACTGATCGCCTCCCTCATCCCCGGCGCCCACCTCGAGATCCTCGACGGCGTCGGCCACATGTTCTGGTGGGAGCAGCCCGACCGCTCGGCGGAGCTGGTGCGGGCACACGCGCTGGGGGCGTAGGCGGAGGCCGGAGAGGGACGCCGAGGGACGCCGAGGGACCCGGCCCTCTCGGCCACGAGTCAAGTCCCAGCACGTGGTGTAGGAGTTCGCCGCGATCGTCGGTGAAGTGCTCGGCTGCTCAGGCCGCCTGGAGCTCTCGCACCTCCGCCTCGTCTTCTTGGAGTCGAGGGCCCCGCTCCTCGAGGAGCGGGGCCATCGAGCCGGCGCTGAGGTAGCGACGGCTGACCAACCACTCGTCGTTTTGCTCTA
>DASZUW010000256.1:0-12282 GCA_035547475.1 Solirubrobacterales bacterium | reverse complement strand
AGAGCATCGCGTTGACGCAGGCGCTCTTGCCCGAGCCGGTGGTGCCGGCGACGAGGACGTGCGGCATCTTCGCGATGTCGGTCCAGACCGCGTTGCCGTCGATCCCCTTGCCGAGCCAGGCGACCAGCGGCGAGGCCTTCGCCGGCCGCCCCTGGTAGATGTCGCCGAGGCGGACCATGCGGCGCTTCGCGTTCGGGATCTCCACCCCGACCGCCTGTTTGCCGGGGATCGGCGCGAGGATGCGGATGTCGGTCGAGGCGAGCGCGTAGGCGAGGTCGTTCGCGAGCTCGGTGACTTTCTTGACTTTGATGCCGGGAGCGAGGCGCAGTTCGTACAGGGAGACGTGCGGGCCGCTGACGACGCCGACGATCTTCGCGTCGACGCCGAAGTGGCCGAGCGTCTCGATCAGTTTGCGCCCGGTCGCCTGCTGGTCGCGCGGATCGGGGCCCTTGTCGCCTTTGCCGCGCTCGAGCACGCGCGGGGAGGGCATCCGGTAGTCGATCTCCTCGGAGGTGGTGACGCCGCGCAGGTTGCCCATGGGGGTCGGCTTGGGGGCGTCGTCGTCCGGACCTTCGGGTTCCGACGGAGGTGCTTCGCCATCGACCAGCGCGTCCTCCGCTTCGCGTCCGGGCGCCCCGGGGGCGAGCTCGGGCTCCGCCTCCGAGTCTCGGTCTGCGCGAACGACCTGGGTCTCCTCCGTCGGCGCTTCCTCCTCGTCGAAGTTGAAGAGGCCCGGGGCGAAGATGTCGTCGTCCTTGTCCTCGGCCAGCGCGACCGTCGGGGCGAAGCTCTCGTCGTCCTCGTCCGGGTAGTCGCTCATCACGTCGGTCTTGGCCGCCCTGGTCTCGGCGGTGCGCTCGCCGCGGCGCCGGCGCCACTCCTCGGAGCCCTGACGCACCGTGCGCGCGGTCGCCTCGCCGCCCTTGGCGCCGCCGACGAAGATCGCCCGCAGCCCGCGCCCGATCCCCCGCGCCAGCGCCGAGATCGAGGTGCCGGTGAGGATCATCCCCCCGGCGACCAGCATCAGCAGGGTGAAGATCCGCGCGCCGACCGAGCCGAACAGGTAGACGAGCGCGGTTTCGATCCCGTAACCGACCTTGCCCCCTTCCCAGCCGAGGAAGAGGACGAAGAGCAGGTAGATCCCGGCGGCGACGAGGAAGAGGCCGATCAGGTCGAGGTGGCGCTGCTCGAGCCCGTCGAAGAGGCCGAAGCCGCCGCGCGACCGCGCCGCCTTGCCGCGTCGGGCTTTGCCTTTGGCTCTGCGGGCGGGGGCTTTCCGGGCAGGGGCGCGCTTCTGTCGTTCGAACACGCTCCCGACTTCGACGCGCGCCCGCCAACCCCTGCGGCCTTCGCGTCGAGGCCGCGAGCCGGCACTAAATTCGCCATAAAAGCCGCGCAGAGAGCGCGGAAACCGGTTTAACATCGACTGCATGCTCAGCACCGATCCAGAGGTCCAGCAAGGCGGTCGCGTCCTCGTCGTCGAGGACGACGCCGACATCGCCGACGTCCTGCGCCGCTCGCTGCGCAACGAGGGCTACGAGGTGCGCACCTCCGCCGACGGCGTCGAGGCGCTGGACGTCGCGGTCGGGTTCGTCCCCGACCTGGTCGTGCTCGACCTCGGCCTGCCGGGCCTTGACGGGATCGAGGTCTGCCGGCGCCTGCGCCAGGAGGGCGACGTGCCGATCCTGATGCTGACCGCGCGGGCCGAGACCGAGGACCGCGTGACCGGCCTCGACTCCGGCGCCGACGACTACCTGGTGAAGCCCTTCGAGCGCAAAGAGCTGCTGGCGCGCATCCGCGCCCTGCTGCGCCGCCGCCCGCCGCGCGGCGCCGCGTCCCTTGAAGTCGGCGATCTGCAGCTGAATCCCGACACCCGCGAGGTCCACCGCGGCGACCGCGAAATCGAGCTGACCAACCGCGAGTTCGAGCTCCTGGAGTTCCTGATGCGCAACGAGCGCCTGGTCGTCTCCCGCGAGCGCCTGCTCGACGAAGTCTGGGGCTATGACCCGATGGCGGCGACGAACACCATCGACGTCTTCATCTCCAACCTGCGACGCAAGCTCGAGGCGGGCGGCGAGCCGCGCCTCCTCCACACCAAACGCGGCGCCGGCTACGTGCTCAAAGACTGATGGTCGCGGCGGCCCGTAGCGGTACCGCGGCCTGGCTGCGGCGAGTCGTGCACCCCCGCGCCTGGCCGGTCCGCTGGCGCATCGCCGCCGTCTCCTCCGGCCTCACCCTGGTGATCCTGATGGTCTTCGGCGGGGTGATCGGCCAGATCGCGACCACCCGGATCCGCGACGACTTCAACAGCGAGGTGGCCAACGCGGTCGAAAGCCTGCAGCGCGAACTCCACGTGATCCGCCCGCTGATCGGCGCCGAACCGGACGTCGTGCCGAAGCGCCTGGCGTCCTTCGTCGCCACCGAGGACGCCTCGATCCGCGTCTTCGACACCGCCGGTCGCGAACTCCGCCAGCTGCGCGGGGCGCGCCTCGGGCCGCCGCCGAAGGAAACCGGCACCGTCGAACGCAACGGGATGCGGATCGAGACCGCGGTGCTCTCCGAAGAAGGCATCGGCACCGGCTACGTCCAATACGGCCGCAGCACCGCGCACGTCGAAGACACGATCGACCGGATCTGGCTGCTGATCCTCGCCGGGATCCTCGGCGGGACGGCGCTCGCCTCGCTCGCCGGGGTGGCGATCGCGGCGCGGGCGATGCGGCCGATCGCCCAGCTCACCGCCAGCGCCAAAGAGGTCTCCGAGACGCGCGACACCTCCCGCCACATGCCGCGGCCGCCGGTCGAAGACGAGGTCGGCGAGCTCGCCGAAACGCTCGAGCGGATGCTGCGCTCGCTGGACGCGGCGCGGGCCGAGCGCGAGCAGGCGATGCAGCAGCAACGCGAGTTCGTCGCCGACGCCTCGCACGAGCTGCGCACGCCGCTGACCAGCGTGCTCGCCAACCTGGAGCTGCTGCAGGCCTCGCTGGCGGGGCCGGGACAGGCCGAAGACCGCGAGGTGGTCGACTCGGCGCTGCGCTCCTCGCGGCGGATGAGCCGCCTGGTCGCCGACCTGCTGCTGCTGGCCCGCGCCGACGCGGGGCGCCTCGCCGCCCACAAGCGCGTCGATCTCGCCGAAATCGCGGGCGACGCGGCCCTGGAGGCGGCGCCGCTGATGGGCGGGCGCGAGTTCGTCATCGAGAACGACCGCCCGCTGCGGGTCGACGGCAGCTCCGACGAGCTTCACCGCATGATCCTCAACCTGCTCGACAACGCCGCCCGCCACACCCCGGACGGGGCGACGATCGAACTGAAGCTCTCCCGGCAGGGCGACGACGCGGTGGTCGAAGTCGCCGACGACGGGCCGGGGATCCCGCAGGCGATGCGGACGCAGATCTTCGACCGCTTCGTGCGCGGCGAAGGCCCCGCCGACACCGCCCGCGGCGCCGGCACCGGCCTCGGCCTGGCGATCGTCAGCGCCGTCGCCGCCTCCCACGGCGGCACCGTCGAAGCGAGCGAATCGGCCTCCGGCGGCGCCCTCTTCCGCGCCCGCATCCCGATCGCCGACACCGCGCCCGCCGGCAAAAAGCATTCATCCTCAATCTTTTAGCCCGGCTTTAGCTCCCCGTCCTAGATTCCCCCGTGGACGAGACACTAGCCCGCCGGGATTCTCCCCAGACACTGTCCCGGCGGGCTTTTTGTGCGGTTTGCCGGTTGTGCGGGGCGGTCCCTTTTCGGGCCGCAGACCAGGCCCCCGGATCGCGAGGTGATGGCCGAGACGGCCGCAACGCCTCGCGTCCTGTGCTGCCCCCTCAGCCTCAGACCTGGATAACCACCGGCAGGATCATCGGGCGGCGGCGGAGGCGCTGCCAGACGAACTTGCCGATCGCCTCGTGGAGGTCCTCCTGGATCAGGTCGGGCTCGCGGGTGCCGCTGTCGGCGGCGTCTTCGAGGGAGTCTTCGACCAGGTCCTTGAGGTCTTCGACGATGTTCTCGGCGCCGTCGAGGAAGGCGACGCCGCGGAGGATGACCTCGGGGTCGGCGACGATCGAGCCGTCGTCGCCGGAGACGGTGACTACCACGATGAAGATGCCGTCGGCGGAGATCTCGCGGCGGTCGCGGAGGGCGGCGTCTTCGGGATCGCCGATGTTGACGCCGTCGACGTACATCGTGCCGACGTGGAGGTCCTCGCCGAAGCGGGCGCCGGACTCGTCGATCTCCAGCGGCAGGCCGTTGCGGCCCTTGAAGATGCGCTCCTTGTCGATGCCGACCATCTCGGCCAGCTCGGCGTGCAGGCGGATGCGCTGGTGGTCGCCGTGGACCGGCATCACGTAGCGCGGTTTGGTCAGGTTCAGCATCAGCTTCAGCTCCTCGCGGGAGCCGTGGCCGGAGGCGTGGATCGGCGCGTCCTTCGCGGTGATGACCGTCGCCCCGATCTCGTAGATGCGGTCGATCGTCTCGTTGACCGCGCGCTCGTTGCCCGGCACCGGGGTCGCCGAGAAGACGACCGTGTCGCCCGCGTGCAGCTGCACGTCGCGATGGTCGTTGTTCGCCATCCGGCGCAGCGCCGAGAGCGGCTCGCCCTGGCTGCCGGTGGAGACGACGACGACCTTCTCGTCGGGGAAGTTCTCGATCTCGCGCGGCTGGATGAAGCTCCCCTGCGGCGCCCGCGCCATGCCCAGGTTGGAGGCGATGTTGAAGTTCTTGCGCATCGAGCGGCCGACCAGCGCGACCTTGCGGTCGAGCGCCACGGCGGCGTCGATCACCTGCTGGACGCGGTGGATGTTGGAGGCGAACGAGGTGACGATGATCCGCCCCTCGCAGAGCGCGAACTGCCGCAGCAGCGCCGGCCCGACGCTCGACTCCGACGGGGCGACGCCCTGGCGGTCGGCGTTGGTCGAGTCGCCGCAGAGCAGCAGGAGGCCTTCGCTGCCGATCTCGGCGAGCCGCGAGATGTCCGCGGGGCGGCCGTCGACCGGCGTCTGGTCGAACTTGTAGTCGCCGGTCAGCAGCATCCGGCCGAGGTCGGTGCCGATCAGCACGCCGCGCATGTCGGGAATCGAGTGGGCGAGGTGGACGAGCTCCAGCTCGAACGGCCCGCGCCGCACCGTCTCCCCCGCCGGCAGCTCCTGCAGGTTCGCCTTGTCGCCGAGCTTGTGCTCGTCGAGCTTCGAGCGCACCATACCGATCGTCAGCATGCCGCCGTAGATGACCGGGGGCATGCCGATCTCGCGCAGCACGTAGGGCAGCGCGCCGACGTGGTCCTCGTGGCCGTGGGTCAGGACGATCGCCTCGATGTCGTCGATCCGCCCGCGCAGGTAGGAGAAGTCGGGCAGGACGAGGTCGATGCCGTGCATCTCCGCCGTCGGGAACATCAGGCCGGTGTCGACGATCACGATGCGGCCGTCGTATTCGACGACCGTCATGTTCTTGCCGATCTCGCCGAGGCCGCCAAGCGGCAGCACTCGCAGTGTCTTACTGGGCAATTCGATAACTCTTTCTGTTCGAAGTTGGGTTCAGCCGGCGACGAGGGAGAGCCCAACGCCCTCCAGCGCCGCCCGCACCGCCGCCCGCTGTTGGGGATCGGCGGAGACCAGCGGCAGACGCAGCCGGTCGGGAGCGAGGCCGAGCATCTCGAGCGCGGCCTTCAGCGGGATCGGGTTCGTCGTCACGAACAGGCTCTCGTAGAGCGGAGCCAGTTCGGCGTCGATCTCCCGCGCCCGGTTCAAGTCGTTTTCCTGCGCGGCGTCCCACATCGCGCGCATCTTGTCGCCGACGACGTGGGTGGCGACGCCGATCACGCCGGCACCGCCGAATTCGAGCACCCGCAGGAAGGTGTTGTCGTTGCCCGCCAGGACGTCGAGGCCCTCGATCGGGCCCAGTTCGTCGTCGTTTGCCTGCTTGACCGCGACGATGTTGTCGACCGCGGCGAGCTCGCCGAGCAGCTCGGTGTCGGCGTTGACGATCACCCGCGACGGGATGTTGTACATCACCAGCGGCAGGTCCGGGACGGCGGCGGCCACGGTTTCGAAGTGGGCGCGGATGCCGGCCCGGTTGGGCTTGTTGTAGTACGGCACGACGACCAGCGAGCCGTCGGCGCTCGCGTCGGCGGCCATCTTGGTCAGTTCGCAGGAGTGGCGGGTGTCGTTGGTGCCGGTGCCGACGATGAGCGGGACGTCGTCGCCCACCTCCTTGCGCACGGCGCGCAGGAGCTCGACCGTCTCGCCGTCGGTGAGCGTCGCGCACTCGCCGGTCGAACCGGCGATCACGAGCCCGTTGGAGCCGTGTTCGAGCAGGTGGGCGGCCAGGCGGCGCGCGCCGTCGTGGTCGACCGCGCCCGACTCGTCGAACGGGGTCGCAATCGCGGTGAGGACTCCTCGGAGCTCCTTCATCGGACTCAGAGTAGCTTCTCCAGGCCGACGGTGAAATGGTCGGGCAGGGCCGCGACCTTGCGCACGGCCAGCAGCACGCCGGGCATGAACGACCAGCGGTCGATCGAGTCGTGCCGGATCGAGAGCGTCTGGCCGAGGCCACCGAAGATCACTTCCTGGTGGGCGACGAGGCCCGGCAGGCGGACCGAGTGGATCGGCTCGCGCACCTTCCCCCCCGCCGCGTCGATCAGCTCGGCGGTGCGCGCGGCGGTCCCCGAGGGCGCGTCGAGCTTCTTGTCGTGATGGAGCTCGATGATCTCGGCGTCGGGCATGTGGCGGGCGATGGTCTGGGAGACCATCATCATCAGCACCGCGCCGATCGCGAAGTTCGGCGCGACGAAGCAGTTGGCCTCCGAGTCCTCCGCCGCGGCGCGCGCCGCCTCGAGGTCGAAGCCGGTGGTGCCGACGACGACGTGCACGCCCGCCGCCAGGCACTCCTTCACGTTGTCCAGCGCGGTCGCCGGGACGCTGAAGTCGACGACGACGTCGGCCTCGTCCAGCACCGCGGCCAGCGGCGTCCTCAGCGCCGGGTCGGCCTTCCCGCTCAGGGTCAGGTCGTCGGCCGCTTCGACCGCGTTCACGACCGTCGCGCCCATCCGCCCCGCGGCGCCGGACACCGCGACCTTGGTCATGCCGGGACCAGGGCCTCCGAGACCGGCGCCAGGGCCGCCCGGAAGCGGTCTTCGTCGGCGCCGATGCACGCGGCCGAGAGGCGCTCGGCGGCGTAGAGCTCGGCCGCCAGCGCGGTCAGCTGGTCGACCTCGACGGCGTCGACCTTCGCCAGCATCTCGTCCAGGTCTTCGATCGGCAGCCCGAACAGCACGGCGCGGGAGATGCGGGTCATCCGCGCCGCGGTCGACTCGGAGGACAGTACGAGGCGCCCCTTGACGCTCTCCTTGGCGCGGTGGAGCTCCTCCGCGGAGACCGGCTCGGAGCGCAGCCGCGCGAGCTCGGCGCCGATGATGGCGCAGGCCTCCTCGACGTTGTCCTCGCGGGTGCCGACGTAGGTGGCGACCAGGCCCTGGTCGGTGAACTGCTCGTTGTAGGAGCCCACCGAGTAGGCGAGGCCGCGCTTCTCGCGCACCTCGCGGAAGAGCCGCGAGGAGGACGAGCCGCCGAAGATCGCGTCGAGGACGGCGAGCTGGAAGCGCCGCTCGTCGTGGCGGTCGATGCCGGGAGCGCCGAAGCAGATGTGGTACTGCTCGGTCTCCTTGCTCAGGAAGCGCAGGCGCGGCGGCTCGGTGAGCGGCGTCGCGGCGGCGATCCCGCCGCCCTCGGTGGGCGGGTTCACGAACTTCCGCGCCAGCGCGACGATGTTCTCGTGGTCGAGGTGCCCGGCGGCGCCGACGACGATCTCCGACGCCGCATAGCGGTTCGAGCGGTAGGCCTCGATGTCGGGGATCGGGATGTTGGCGATCACGTCGGCCTCGCCGAGCACGCGGCGGCCCAACGGGTGCGAGCCGAAGACGGCGTCGGCGAGCACGTCGTGGACGCGGTCCTGCGGCTCGTCGTCGTACATCGCGATCTCCTCGATCACGACCTGGCGCTCGGAGTCCACTTCGGGATAGGTCGGCGCCAGGAGCATCTCCGAGAAGAGGTCGAAGACCTCCTCGGTGTGCTCGTCGAGGAAGCGGGCGTGGAGGTGGGTGGTCTCCTTGCCGGTCGCCGCGTTGACGGAGGCGCCGAGCCCGTCGAAGAGCTCGGAGATCTCGATCGCCGAGTACCGCTTCGTCCCCTTGAACAGCAGGTGCTCGAGGAAGTGCGAGACCCCGGCCTGCGCCGGGGTCTCGTTGCGCGATCCGGTGCGCACCCAGAGGCCGAGGGCGACCGAGCGCACCGACGGGACCTCTTCGGTGACCACCCGGACGCCGGAGTCCAGGGTGGTGACGCTAGCGCTCAACTACGGCGCTCCCGTTCGCGGCCCCGGCCGCGGTCGCGGTCACGGCCGCGCCCACCGCGATCGCCCCCGCCGTTGCGGCGGCCGCCGTCGCCGGAACCGATCGACGCGAGTTCCTCGGGTGATTTGCCCGCCACCGACGGGTCGGCGGAGAGGCGCAGGCCGATCCGGCCGCGCTCCTTGTCGACCTCGACCACGGTGACGTCGATCAGGTCGCCGCTGGAGAGGACGTCGTCGACCGAGTCCACCCTCTCCCCCGGTTTCACGTTGGAGATGTGGAGCAGGCCGTCGGTGCCCTTGACGAGCTCGACGAAGGCGCCGAAGGTCGTCGTCTTCACGACTTTCGCCTGGTCGTAGCGGTCGCCGATCTCGGCCTCCTTGGTCATCGAGGTGATCCGCTGGACCACGCCGTCGACCAGTTCGCCGGTCGGCGCGTAGACCCGCACCGTGCCGTCGTCCTCGACGTCGATCTCGGCTTCGAACTCCTCGCAGAGGCCGCGGATGGTTTCGCCGCCTTTGCCGATCACGGCGCCGATCTTCTCCGGGTCGATCTTGATCGACTCGATCGCCGGGGCGTGCGGCGAGAGCTTCTCGCGCGGCCCGTCGATCGCCTCGGCCATCTTGCCGAGGATGAACTGGCGGCCCTTGTGGGCCTGGTCCAGCGCGTCGCGGAGGATGTCGAAGGTGACGCCGGTGATCTTGATGTCCATCTGCAGGGCGGTGATCCCGTCCGCGGTGCCGGCGACCTTGAAGTCCATGTCGCCGAGGTGGTCCTCGACGCCGGCGATGTCGGTGAGGACGATGTAGTCGTCGCCCTCTTTGATCAGGCCCATCGCGACGCCGGCGACCGGCGCGCTGACCGGGACGCCCGCCGCCTGCAGCGCCATCGAGGAGGCGCAGACGGAGCCCATCGAGGAGGAGCCGTTCGACTCGAGCGTCTCGGAGACGACCCGGATCACGTAGGGGAAGTCCTCTTCGCTCGGGATCGTCGCCGCCAGGGCCCGCTCGGCGAGCGCGCCGTGGCCGATGTCACGCCGCTTCGGGCCGCGCATGAAGCCCGCCTCCCCGACCGAGAAGGGCGGGAAGTTGTAGTGGTGCCAGAAGCGCTTCGTGGTCTGCAGCCCGAGCGTGTCGATCCGCATGTCCATCCGCGTCGTCCCGAGGGCGACGTTGGAGAGGATCTGCGTCTCGCCGCGGGTGAAGAGGGCCGAGCCGTGGACGCGCGGGGAGATGTCGACCTCGCACTCGATCGGCCGGATCTCGTCCTGGGCGCGGCCGTCGGGGCGCTTCTTGTCGACCGCGATCGCCTTGCGGATCGTGTCCTTCTCGATCGAGTCGAAGGCGGTGCCGACCTCGGCCTTGCGGGCGGCGATGGCGTCCTCGTCGCCGGACTCCGGCGCGTAGTGGGCGATCACCTGCTCCTTGACCTGGTCGATCGCCTCGTAGCGCTCGAGCTTGCCCTCGGTCGCGATCGCGTCGACCAGCGCCGGGCCGTGCGACTCGCGGATGCTGTCGAGCAGGCCCTCGTCGATCGACGGCGCGTCGACCTGGAGCTTCTCCTTGCCGGCCTTCTGCTGCAGCTCCTCCATCGCGGCGGTCAGCTTCTTGATCTCGCCGTGGGCGATGTCGAGCGCGTCGAGGATCTCCGCCTCGGTGACGCCCTGGGCGCCGGCCTCGACCATCAGGATCGCCTCGTCGGTGCCGGCGACGATCAGGTCCAGCTCGAGGTTCTCGTGGGTCTCCTCGGGCGGGTTGACGACGACGTCACCGTCGAGCTTGCCGATGCGCACGGCGCCGACATGGGCGGCGACGGGGACCGGCGAGATCGCCAGCGCGGCGCTGGCGCCGTTCATCGCCAGGATGTCGTAGGGATGGACGCCGTCGACCGACATCGGCATCGCGATCAGCTGCGTCTCGTAGTGCCAGCCCTTGGGGAAGAGCGGGCGGATCGGCCGGTCGATCATGCGCGCGGTCAGCGTCGCCTTCTCGCCGGATTTGCCCTCGCGACGGAAGAACGAGCCGGGGATCTTGCCCGCGGCGTACATCCGCTCCTCGACGTCGACGGTCAGGGGAAGGAAGTCCACGTCGCGAAGCCCGCCGATCGTGGCGGTGTTCAGGACCATCGTGTCGCCGCTGCGCACCACGACGGCGCCACTCGCCTGCTTCGCGAGTTTCCCCGTCTCGAACGAAATCGTGCTGTCGCCGACCTCTGCCGAGACGCGGGTCACGTCAAACATGCTCATTGAGATTTTTTACCTCCGGCCGCCCGGTTGACGGCCATCGCTTCAGAACTCTCGTTCTCTTTCCACTCAGAGAGTACCGGACCGGTGGCGACGGCCCGTTGCAGACGGGATGAAGGCCCTCCGACAACCGATCAAGAGCCTCCGTGTTTAGTTTGGGCGGCTATACGACCAAAACTAAACACGGAGATCCTTGACCATCGGGAGGGCCGGGAGGAACAGCGGCGATGCCGACACCTTCGTCGCGGACCGAGGCGGCGGCCCTGACACCGGGCGTTGCTCTAGGCGCTGATGGCCTGCCGCACGATGTCCGGGCCCGGGAACTCGCCGGGGCTCGGGGACTCGTAGGTCCAGGCGACCTTGCCGTCCTCGTCGATCAGGACGAGGGTGCGGTTGGCGATGCCGGCGCCGTCGATGTAGGAGTCGAACGCCTTGGCGACGGCGCCCTTCGGCTCGAAGTCGGAGAGGAGGACGGTGTCGATGCCCAGCTTTTCCTGGAAGGCCTTGTGGGCGTAGGGGCTGTCGACGCTGAGGCCGACGAGGGTGATGCCGGCGTCGGCGAGCTCGGACTTGATGCCGTCCTGGTAGACGGAGAGCTGGTCGGAGCAGACCGGGCTGAAGTCGAGCGGGTAGAAGGCGATCAGGACCTTGCGGCCCTTGAAGTCGGCGAGCGAGACCTCTTCCCCGTCCTGGTCTTTGACGGTGAAGTCGGGGGCCGCGTCGCCGACCGCGATCATGGCTAGCGGCGCAGGTCGAGGTCGGCGACCAGGGCGCGGTAGCGCTCCAGGTCGGTCCGCTCGAGATAACGGAGCATGCGGCGGCGCTTGCCGACCAGCATCAGGAGGCCGCGGCGGGAGTGGTGGTCCTTCGCGTGCGTCCGCAGGTGATCGGTGAGTTCGTTGATCCGCTCGGTCAGCAGCGCGACCTGGACCTCGGCCGAGCCGGTGTCCCGGTCGCCGCGGCCGTACTTGCCGATCAGCTCGCTTTTTCTCTCTTTGGTGAGGCTCATCTCGTAAAAAGCGCGGCCCTCTCGGGTCGCGGCTCGCAGCAAGGTAGCACAGGGCCAGGTTCAGCCGCCGCGCGCGGCGGCCTCGGTGAAATCGGCGCAGATGCGACGGGCGTCCTCGACGTCGGCGTGCATCTGCTCGACCAGGGCGTCGACGTCGTCGAAGGCCAGCTCGTCGCGCAGCTTCTCGACGAAGGCGACGCGCAGGGTCTCGCCGTAGAGGTCGCCGGAGAAGTCGAGCAGGTAGGTCTCGATGAGGACGCCGAGCTTGGAGTCGAAGGTCGGGCGGGTGCCGACGTTGACCGCCGCCGGGTGGCCGTTGGCGAAGGCGGCGTAGACGCCGTGCCCGGGCGTGACCAGGCGCGGGTCGGGGACGATGTTGGCGGTCGGGAAGCCGAGCTCACGGCCGCGCTTCTCGCCGCCGACGACCTCGCCCTCGAGCATGTAGGGGACGCCGAGGCAGCGGCGCGCGCCCTCCATGTCCCCGGCCGCGATCTCGGCCCGGATGCGCGAGGACGAGACGGTCTCCCCGTCCACCTCGACCATCTTCTGGATCCGCGTCTCGAACTCCGGGTGGGCGGCGAGCATCGCGGGCGTGCCGCGCGCCTTGGCGCCGAAGTGGAAGTTCTCGCCGACGGCGACGCGGCGCGCGCCGAGCTTCTCGATCAGCGCGTAGGAGATGAAGTCCTCGGCGCTGCGGTGCGAGAACTCCTC
>DASZUW010000255.1:0-2198 GCA_035547475.1 Solirubrobacterales bacterium | reverse complement strand
ACCTCCCCCACCGCCCGGTGCGGGATCAGCGGCACCGCCTGGCGCTTGCCGTCGGAGGTCTCGACCAGCGCCTCGTGGCGGTGCAGGTCGAGCGCGACGACGAAGGCCCCCGTCCCGGCGGGCGCGGGCAGCGGCAGCGTCTCCCAGCCGCGCGCGGTGAGGCGCAGGGCGGCGTGCTGCAGCTGCGGCTCCGGCGGTGCCAGTTCGGCGGCGAGCTTGCCCAGCACCTGCGTGTGGGCGTGCAGCGTGTCGCAGGTCGCGCTCCACTCCGGGTAGGAGATGGAGGGCCAGGCCATCAGGACTGGTTGAAGAAGCCCTTGTCGAGCAGCCGCGCTTTTTCCTCCGCCGAGACCTCGACGTTGCGCGGCGTCAACAGGAACATTTTCTCGGCGATCCGCTGCATGCCGCCGTCGAGCGCGTAGGTGAGGCCGGAGCAGAAGTCGATCAGGCGTTTGGAGAGCTCGTGATCGGCGGTCTGCAGGTTCAGGATCACCGGCACCTGGCGTTTGAACTGGTCGGCGACCTGCTGCGCGTCGTTGAAGTTACGCGGGATGACCAGGTGGACCTGGACGTCGCCGCCCGCGCCGCCGTTGTCCACCGGGCGCAGCGTGCGCGTGCGGGTCGCGGAGATCGGTTCGTCGTCGCCGAAGATGTCGTCGATCTCGTCGCGCCGCGCGCGCCGCGAGGTCGGCAGACGGCGGACCGGGGCCGGTTCGCGGTCCCGCTCGCGTTCGCGGCGCGATTCGAAGACTTCCTCGGTCCCGGTCTCCGGTTCGAAGTCTTCTTCGTACTCCGGGCCGTAGTCGTGTTCCTCGGCGAGACCGAAGTAGACAAGTGCTTTATGCCAGCTATCCCTCAGGGCCATGACGCCTGTTTCGGCTTACGAGCGCCGACTCCTTTAGCGAATCCGTAGCGAATTTCGATGATCCAGATTAGCGCCGTTTCGCGCCGAATCACACGAACAGCGCGGATCCGAGCCGGATGATCGTCGCGCCCTCCTCGAGCGCGACGCGCCAGTCCTGTGAGGTACCCATGGAGAGGCGGCTGAGGCCGTTGGCGGCGGCGAGCTCGGCGAGGCGGGCGAAGTGCGGGCGCGAGGCCTCGGGGTCCCGCGCGAACGGCGGCATCGTCATCAGGCCGCCGACGCGGACCGGACAGCGGGCGATGAAATCGGCGAGCGCGGCGGGCGCGACGCCCCCCTTCCCCTCCTCTTCGGCGACGTTGACCTCGACCAGGACCTCGGTCTCCGGCGTGCCGTGGCGGCCGAGCTGCTCGAGCGCCGAGTCGGTGGCGACGGAGTGGATCAGCCGCACCAGCGGCAGGATCTGCTTGACCTTGCGGCTCTGCAGGTTGCCGATGAAGTCCCAGGTGAAGTCCTCGGCGTAGGCCGCGTGCTTGGCGGCGAGATCCTGCTGGCGGTTCTCGCCGACCAGGGTGACGCCGGCCTCGGCGAGCGCCCCCATCTCCTCCAGCGGGACGTACTTGCAGGCGACCAGGACCTCGGCGCGGCCCGCCGCCTCCCCGGTCACCTCCTCGAGATTGGCGCGGACGCGGGCGGGATCGATGTCGTGGAAGAGGGTGCGCGGCGTCATGCCTCGATCCAGGCCAGGTTTCCCATCCGGCCGGTCACGCCGTCGTCGCGGCGGTGGGAGAAGAAGAGCTCGGGGTCGCAGGAGGTGCAGAGGTCGGCCGACTCGACCTCCTCGACCCCGGCGCGGGCGAGCAGGCGCCGCGCGACCTCGGGGAGGTCGAGCATGCGGCCGGCGGCGATGCCCTCGCCGAGGTCGCCGAACGCCGCGAGCACCTCGGGTCCGACCTCGTAGCAGCAGGGCCCGATCCCGGGTCCGACCGCGGCGGAGGTCGCTTCGACGGCGAGCGCCCCACGGGCGACGATCCCCGCCGCGAGCCCGCGCCAGCCACAGTGGAGCATCGCCACGCCGCCCGGCCCGGCGAGCGCCACCGGCAGGCAGTCCGCGGTGAGGACGAGCGGCGCGAGGCCGGGGCGGCGGACGACGTGCCCGTCGACCTCCTCGAGCGCCGAGCCCGGTTCGGCGTAGGGGCTCGGCTCCTGAGGCCCTGCGTGGATCGCGAGGTCGGCCTTGTGGACCTGCAGGCCGATCGGCACCCGGGAGGGCTCGACCCCGATCGCCCGTGCCAGCCGCCCGCGGTTCTCCACCACGGCCTCGTCGAAGTCGTCG
>DASZUW010000254.1:0-8099 GCA_035547475.1 Solirubrobacterales bacterium | reverse complement strand
AGCACCGCCTCGAGCAGGCCTGCGGGAAGCGGCCGCCCGGAGGCGCCGGTCGCCTGCAGGAGCACCGTGTCGTTGGTCCTCATCTGGCCGTCGACCGTGATCCGGTTGAAGGAGGCCTCGACGGCGCGGCGGCGCGCCGCGGCGGGGGTCTCGACGACTGCGTCGGTCTGCACGAAGCAGAGCATCGTCGCCATGTTCGGCTGGATCATCCCGGCGCCCTTCGCCTGGGCGGAGAGGGTCACGCCGTCGAGCGTGAGCGTCACGAGCTTGCGCCAGCGGTCGGTCGTGACGATCGCCTCGGCGAAGACGTCGGCGCGGTCGGGCGCGAGGTCCGCGGCGGCCGCCTCGATCCCCTGCAGCACCGAGCCCATCGGCATCGGCACGCCGATCACGCCGGTCTCCGCCACGGCTACCTGGGCCGCCTGGAGGCCGAGCTCGTCGGCTGCCCTTTCGGCCATCGCCAGCGCGTCGGCGAAGCCCTTCTCGCCGGTCTCGGCGTTGGCGTTGCCCGAGTTGACGACGGCGGCGCGGACGTCGCCGTGGTCGACGACCTCGCGGCAGACGCGGATCGGCGCCGCGGCGGAGGCGTTGCGGGTGAGGACGAGCGCCGAGTCGACCCGCTCGGCGTCGCAGACGAGCAGGCCGACGTCGGTCGCGCCGCCGCCTTTCAGGCCGACGTGCGCGCCGCCCGCGCGGAAGCCGGGCGCGAGCCGCGCGGGGTCCAGCTCCTCGACGCCCCGCGGCGCCTCCACCCAGCGCGACCGGAAGAACCCCTCGCTCACGAGTCCCCTCCGTTCCGCTGTTCCCTATGGACGTCACAGGTCCAAAAAGAACGGCTGGGCGAGGGCGGGGTCACCGGAGGCCCTCCGTCTCGTCGAGGCCCAGCATCAGGTTCAGGTTCTGCACGCCCTGGCCGGAGGCGCCCTTCCAGATGTTGTCGATCGCGCCGAAGGCCATGGCACGTCCGTGCTCGTCGACCGTGACGTAGACGTGGCACTCGTTGGTGTCGCGCAGCGCGCGCAGGTTCGGCGGGCCGTCGAGGACGCGGACGAACGGCTCCTCGGCATAACGCTCGCGGTAGAGAGCCTGGACGGCCGCCTTGCTGGTCGGCTCGGTCAGCGTCGCGAAGCAGGTGGCGAGCTCGCCCTGGTCGAGCGGCACGAGCGCGGGGACGAAGCTCACCGTCGCGGCGCTGCCGAGCGCCGCCAGCTCCTGCTCGATCTCCGGCCGGTGGCGGTGCCCCTCGGTCTTGTAGGGGAAGGCGTTCTCGGTCATCGAGGAGAAGTGGACGAGGTCGTCGGTCGAGCGGCCGTAGCCGGAGGTGCCCTGGAAGGCGGCGACGGCGACGTCGGCGAGGAGGCCCGCTTCGGCCAGCGGCGCCAGCGCCAGGACGGTCGCGGTCGGATAGCAGCCGGGGGTGGCGACCAGGTCGGCGCCGCGCAGCTCCTCCCGATACATCTCGGTGAGCCCGTAGACGCCGGTGCCGAAGAGCTCCGGCGCGCCGTGGGTGCCGTACCAGCGCTCGTAGGTGTCCATGTGGCGCAGGCGGAAGTCGGCGGAGAGGTCGACGACCTTGATCCCGGCGGCGCGCAGGGCGGCGTCGGTGGGCGCGGCGGCGCCGTGCGGGTAGGCGACGATCGCCGCGTCGACCGCGGCGAGGAAATCGGCGTCCTCCAGGTTCAGCTCGGTCAGCCGGGCCGGGACCCGGTAGCGCGGGTAGAGCTGGTCGATGCGCTTGCCCGCGTCGCTGCGCGAGGTGGCCGCGACCAGTTCGAGGCGCGGGTGGTCCCAGACGATCTTCGCGGCGAGCGCGCCGGTGAAGCCGTTGGCCCCGGCGACGAGGACCCGCGCGGCGGGCTCGCCGCTCAACGGCTGCCTGACGTCGAGGTCAAGCACGGAGCTCGCCCCCGATCTTCGTCAGCTCCGCCTCGATCGAGGCGCGCGCCGCGTCCACCTCCTCGTCGGTGAGCGTGCGGTCGGCGGCGCGGAACTCGAGCGCCAGCGCGAGGCTCTTCTTGCCCTCGCCGAGCTGCGGGCCTTCGTAGAGGTCGAAGACCTCGGCGGAGCGCAGCAGCTCGCCGCCGCCCGCCAAGACCGCCGCACGGACCGTCGCGGCGGGCGTGTCGGCGGGGACGACGACGGCGAGGTCGCGCAGCGCCGCCGGGAAGGTGGTGACGTCCTCGAAGGCCTCCTCGCCGAGCGTCGCCGCCGCCAGCAGGGGCGCCGCGTCGATTTCGAAGCCGACGGCGGCGTCGATGTCCCAGGTCCGACAGACCAGCGGGTGGATCTCGCCGAGCCAGCCGAGCGGCGCGCCGCCGACCGAGACCGCGGCGGACCGGCCCGGATGCAGGAAGGTCTCGGCCGTCGGCTCGAAGGCAAGCGGCGGGCAGCCGAGCGCGGTGGCGAGCGCCTCCAGCACGCCCTTCAGCGCGAAGAAGTCGACCGGCTCGCCGCCCCCGCGCCAGGAGCGCGGCACGAGCGGGCCGACCGCGAGGGCGCCGTAGCGGTGGGGCTCGGTGACCGGCGCGGGCGTGTCGCCGGGGAAGTCCCCGGCCAGCGGGCCGCCGCTCGCGGGCGGCGCGCCGCGCAGGTAGACCGCGCCGGCCTCGAAGAGCGCGACGCCCTCGGCGCCGCGCGCGAGGTTCCGTGCCGCCACGTCCAGCAGCGAGCCGAGCAGGGTCGTCCGCATCGCGGCGCCCTCGTCGGAGAGCGGGTTGGCGACCAGGATCGGGTCGGCGCGCGGGTCGGAGTCCTCGATGCGAAGGCGCCCCGCCTCGCCGGGATCGTTGAAGCTCCAGCCGACGATCTGGTCGAAGCCGAGGTCGCGCAGCTCGTCCTCGGCGCGCCGCCGCAGCCGCTGGGTGCGGCTGAGCCGGCCGACCTTGCCCTCGCCGACGGTCGGCAGCGTCGTCGGCAGGTGGTGGTGGTAGCCGTGGAGGCGGCCGACCTCCTCGATCAGGTCGATCTCCCGGGTCACGTCGTGGTAGCGGTCGACGGGCACGCTCACCTGGAGGTCCTCCCCGTCGACGGCGACGCCGAAGCCGAGCCGCTCGAGGTAGCCGACCTGGTCGGTTTGCGGGATCTCCATGCCGAGGATCGAGGTGACGCGGGCACCGCGCAGGCGCAGCGTGCGGGGCTCCGGCGCGGGCGCGGCGACGTCGATCGTCCCCGGCACCATCGTCGCGCCGCAGAGCTCGACGATGAGCCTTGAGGCGAGGGCCTGGGCACGCATCGTCAGGTCCGGGTGCAGCTGCTTCTCGAAGCGCGCCGAGGCCTCCGAGCGCAGCCCGAGCCGGCGCGAGGTCCGCAGGATGTTCGGCCCGTTCCAGTTCGCGGCCTCGAGCAGGAGGCTCGTCGTCCCCTCGGAGACCTCGGAGACCTGGCCGCCCATCAGCCCGGCGATGCCGCTCGGGCGGTCGCGGTCGCAGACCAGCACCGTCTCCGCGTCGAGCTCCCGCTCGACGCCGTCGAGCGTCGTCATCTTCTCGCCGTCGTGGGCGGCGCGGACGATCAGCTCGCCCCCGGGGACCTTGTCGAGGTCGTAGGCGTGCAACGGCTGGGCGGTCAGCAGCATCACGTAGTTGGTGATGTCGACGACGTTGGAGATCGGGCGCTGGCCGGCGGCGGCAAGGCGCTCCTGGAGCCAGAGCGGCGAGGGACCGACCTTCAGGTCGCGGAAGACGCGGGCGGTGAAGCGCGGGCAGAGGTCGGGGACCTCGACGGTGACCTGGGCGAAGTCCTCGACCGTACCCTCCCCCTCGGCGGCGGCATCCTCGGCCCACGGCTCGGCGCCGAGCGGCGCGCCGGTGACCGCATGGACCTCCCGCGCGACCCCGTAGACGCCGAAGCAGTCGCTGCGGTTCGGCGTCACCTCGATCTCCAGCACCGGCTCCGCCAGGGGGATCACCTCGGCCAGCGGGGTGCCGGCGGCGAGCGCGTCGTCGAGCACCATGATGCCGGCGTGGTCGTCGCCGACCTCGTTCGCGGCGGCGGCGAGGATCATCCCTTCCGAGGCGACGCCGCGGAGCTTCGCCGTGCGGAGCTTCTCACCGCCCGGCATCCGCGCGCCGGGGAGCGCGACGGCGACGGTCTGGCCCGCGCCGACGTTGGGGGCGCCGCAGACGATCGTCCGCGGGCCACCGTCGCCGAGGTCGACGGTGCAGACGCGCAGGCGGTCGGCATCGGGGTGCTGGACGGCCTCGGTGACCTTGCCGATCACGAAGTTGTCGGGCGCGGGCGGGCCGACGACGTCGATCCGCTCGACCTCGGTGCCGGTCATCACCAACCGGTCGGCCAGCTCCTCCACCGGAACGCCGGGATCGCAGTACTCGCGCAGCCAGGTGTAGGGGACCCTCATCCGTGGCTCCTCACGCGAACTGCTCCAGCATCCGCACGTCGTTGTCGAAGAAGCGGCGCAGGTCGGGGACGGCGTGCCGCAGCATCGCCACCCGCTCGATCCCGAGGCCGAAGGCGAAGCCCTGCACCCGCTCGGGGTCGTAGCCCTTCTCCGCGACGAAGCCGAGCACGTTCGGGTCGACCATCCCGGCGCCGAGGATCTCGATCCAGCCCTGCCCCTTGCAGAGGTTGCAGCGGCTGCCGTCGGCGAGGACGCCGGTGCCCTCGCACTGGAAGCAGGAGACGTCGACCTCGACGCTCGGCTCGGTGAAGGGGAAGTAGTGCGGCCGCAGGCGCACCTCGCGGGTGTCGCCGAAGAGCGCCCGGCTGATCGCCAGGAGGGTCCCCTGGAGGTCGGCGAGCGTCAGTCCCTCGGCGACCGCCAGCCCCTCCATCTGGTGGAACATCGGGCTGTGGGTGGCGTCGGAGTCGCGCCGGTAGACCTTGCCGGGGATGACGATGAAGATCGGCGGGCCATGCGTCTCCATCGCCCGGACCTGCATCGGCGAGGTGTGGGTGCGCAGCAGCACGTCGGGGTGCGACTGGATGTAGAAGGTGTCCTGGAGCTGGCGGGCCGGGTGGCCGACCGGGTGGTTCAGGGCGGTGAAGTTGTAGTAGTCGTGCTCGATCTCCGGGCCTTCGGCGACCTCGTAGCCGAGGCCGACCATGATGTCCTCGATCGTCCGCGTGGTGCGGGCGATGAGGTGCTGGTGGCCGACCGGGCGGGGCGGCGCGCCGGGCATCGTCACGTCGACCCGGTCGGCGACGAGGCGGGCGTCGAGCTCGGCGGCGTCGAGGCGCTCGGCGCTCCGCTCGATCAGCGCCTCGAGCTCCTTGCGGGCCTTGTTGGCGGCGCCGCCGACCGGGCCGCGCTCCTCCGGCGGTAGCTGCGCGATCCCGCGCAGGATCTGGGTCAGCTCGGCTTTGCGGCCGAGGTACTTGACCCGCAGCTCCTCCAGCGCGGCGCTCGAGGAGGCGGCCGCGATCGCCTCCGTGGCGGCGAGGCGAATGTTCTCGATCTGCTCAAGCACCGGGCCGCTCCACTGACATGACGGGCGACGATATCCGCTCGCAGGCGATCGCCGCCGCGGCGGCGACGTTGAGCGACTCCGCGCTCCCCTTCAGCGGGATCGTCACGGTGGTTCCGCAGGCGGCGAGGACGTCGTCCGGGAGCCCCTCCCGCTCGGCGCCTAGGCAGAGGGTCGCGGCGCCGGCCAGCGCGGCGGGCCCCTGGCCACCGTGGGCGACGAGGGCGACCCGGGGCTCCGGCGTCGCCCCGACCCCGGCGACCGTCACCGGCGGCCGGGCGAAGAGCGACCCCATGCTCGCCCGGGTGGCCTTCGGACCGTAGGCGTCGGCGCAGCCCGGGCCGAGGGCGACGGTGGCGTCGAGGAGGGCGTGGGCGGTGCGGACGATCGTGCCGACGTTGCCGGGGTCACCCACCCCGTCCAGGTACACGCAGGGCGCCGTGGGCGCCGCCGGCCGAGGCAGCGGCCAGACGGCGATCGCCCGCGTGCCGGAGCCGAGCGTGGAGACCGCGTCGAGCAGATCGGGAGCGACCTCGTCCCCGCCCGTCCCCGATCCTGCCGCCACCAGCACGAAGCGGGGCCCCGCGCCCGCCGCGAGCCCCGCCGCGAGCAGGTCCTCGCCCTCGGTCGCGAACAGGCCCTCCCGCTCGCGGTGCTTGCGCTCGCGCAGCTTCCGCACCAGCTTCAGCTTCTCGTTGTCCTTGCTTTCGATCACTCGCTCACCAGTTCAGGTCCTCAAACGAAAACGGGCCGCAAAATCTGCGGCCCGCCCGGAAGAGTGAAAGTGTCAGCCTGCGCTCAGGCGGCCGCACCCTCCCGGGCTATCTCCACGAATCGGCGGAACCCCTCCGGGTCCGAGACGGCGATCTCGGCCAGCATCTTGCGGTTCACCTCGACCTCGGCCTTGTTCAGGCCGTTCATCAGTTCGGAGTAGCTCATGCCCTCGAGCCGCGCGGCCGCGTTGATCCGCGTGATCCAGAGCCGGCGGAACGATCGCTTGCGGTTGCGCCGGTCGCGGTAGGCGTACATGCCCGACCGCTGCACCTGCTCTTTGGCGAACCGATACGAAGAATGCTTGCGCCCGAAGTAGCCCTTGGCTTCCTTCAGGACCTTACGGCGCTTCTTGCGCGCGTGGACGCTGCGCTTGACGCGACTCACTTGCCGCCTCCGAGGAGCTTGCGGACGTTGGGCACGTCGACTTTCGCGATCTGCGCGGGCTTCGCCATGTTCCGCTTACGCTTCGGTGACTTTTTCTCCAGGATGTGGCTGGAGTAAGCGTGCCGCCCGCGGATCTTGCCGGTGGCGGACTTCTTGAAGCGCTTCTTCGCGCCCGAGTGGGTCTTCATCTTCGGCATACGGGTCCGACATTGAAGCAGAGCCGGCGCCCCGACGCTTCGCCCGCCACCCGGCTGGGTAGTGTGGCGCCCCGATGCGCATCGTCTACGTGGTCGGCACCCGACCCAACTTCGTCAAGACCGCGCCGGTGATCGCCGCGATGCGAAGCCGTCTGCCGGAGGGCCGGCACGTCGTCGTCCACACCGGCCAGCACTACGACCGGCTGATGTCGGAGGTCTTCCTCGAGGAGCTCGGCGTGCCCGCGCCCGACCACATGCTGAAGGTCGGCTCCGGCACCCACGCCCAGCAGACCGCGCGGACGATGGAGCGGCTGGAGCCGGTGATCGAAGCCGAGGAGCCCGACCTCCTCGTCGTCCCCGGCGACGTCAACTCGACCCTGGCGGCGGTGCTGACCGCGGTGAAGATGGCGGTGCCGGTCGCTCACGTCGAGTCGGGCCTGCGCAGCTTCGACCTCTCGATGCCGGAGGAGGTCAACCGGATCGTCGCCGACCGCTTCGGCTCGCACCTCTTCCTCCACTCCGAGGACGCGATCGGCAACCTGCGCGCCGAAGGCATCGCGCCGGAACGCATGCACTTCGTCGGCAACACGATGATCGACACGCTGGTGGCGCTGGAGGATCGGATCGCCGCGGCGGGAGCGGCGGCCAAGCTCGGCCTCTCCCCCGGCTCCTACCTCCTCGTCACGCTCCACCGCCCGGCGCTGGTCGACGGGCCGCTGCTCGGCGAGACGGTCGCGCAGCTCTCCCGTCTGGCCCAGGAGATGCCGGTCGTCTTCCCGGTCCACCCGCGGACGCGCAAGATGATGGAGGCGCTCCCCGACTGGTCGCCGCCCGCGGGCCTGATGCTGACCGAGCCCTGCGGCTACCTCGACTTCCTCTCCCTGGAGACCGACGCCCGCGCGGTCCTCACCGACTCCGGCGGCATCCAGGAGGAGACCACCTACCTCGGCGTCCCCTGCTTCACCCTCCGCGCCAACACCGAGCGCCCGGTCACCGTCGACCTCGGCACCAACACCCTCCTCGGCCTCGACCCCGGCGCGATCGCCGAGATCCCGGCCGCCCTCGCCGACCGCCCCGCCGACCGCCCCGAGCCGCCACCCCTCTGGGACGGCCACGCGGCCGAGCGGATCGCCGAGATCCTCTCGCCGGCGGATCTGGAGCTGTCGAGCGGGTAGGGAGCGGGGCGGGGCGGGGCGGGCCCGGGCCGTCCACACCCCTTCGGTGCGCGGGCGGGGCGTCCTGGGCGCCTCATGGGGGTCCTGGCAGGCTGTGACCCCCATGAGGCGCCCAGGACGTGGGGCTCGGCGTGGGGGAGGCAAGG
>DASZUW010000253.1:0-2476 GCA_035547475.1 Solirubrobacterales bacterium | reverse complement strand
GCATGTGGTGCCGGCGGAACATCAGGGGGTCGAGGTCGTCGCCTTGGTCGTCGGCGCTCAACGTGAGGAGGTCGAACTCGAAGCCGGTCGGGTAGGCGGCGAGTCGCGTGACGCAGACCGCCGGGCGCCGAAGTCAGCCTGCGGCTCGGCTGAGAGTCGTCCCCCTCGAGGGAACGATGCTCTAATGAGAGAGCATCGTGGGGTCATCCCGGGGATCTCGGTTCTCGGCCGCCGTCGTCATGGCGCCGGCCGGGCGAGCTCGGCCTCGAACCCCGGGCCCGCCATCGCCACCGTCCCGAGGCCGGGCATCGAGGCCGCGAGGTCACCGGTGAAGCTTCCTTCGCCCGCGTAGCCGGCGCTGCCGGAGAAGGGCGCCCCCGGCGTCAGGACGGCTTCCGCCCCGCCCGCCGAGACCTCGAGGATCTTCTTTTCCGGCCCGCCGCCCAGGGCGACGGCGGTGATCGTCACCCCTTCGGTGACTTCGCGTACACCTGCCGCCACGATCAGTGGCCTCCCCGGCGGTGACCGGAATTCCGGCGATGCCTTCCTGATCAGGAACGGCACGACTTCGAGCGCGGCGCGGCCTCCCGGGATGGCGGATTCCGCGGCTAGGACCGGCGGCCTGCCTTAGCCTCGATCCACCGATCCCATCCGGCCCTGAGCCAAGAATGACCTCCAGAAAGGGGCATGGAGCGGCTGATTGAGGCAGCCGCGGCCCTCGATCAGGAGGTCACTCACATGGTGAACGACTCGGCCGCGGTCGTCTTCGACGACGAGAGGGCGGTCGCGAATGCCGGGGTGGTGCTGCCGGCGACGCTGGCGGCGCGACTCGGGCTGGAGGCCCTGGTCGAGGAATGCGTCGACCTCGGAGAGCGGCCCGGTGCGGCCAACCCGGGGCGCAAGACGATGACGCTCGTGGCGGCGATGACCCTGGGTGGCGACTGCATCGAGGACTGCGAGGTGCTGCGCTCGGGCAGGACGGCCGCCGTCCTGCCCCACGGCGTCGTCGCCCCCTCGACCCTCGGCACCTTCCTGCGCTCCTTCACCTTCGGCCACGTGCGCCAGCTCGACCGGGTCCTCGGCGAGGCGCTCACCCGGGCCTGGAAGGCCGGGGCCGGCCCCGGGAAGGAGCGGTTGGTCATAGACGTCGACAGCTTCGTCGGCGAGGTGCACGGCTACGCCAAGCAGGGCGCCTCCTATGGCTACGACGGGCGCCGCGGCTACCACCCGCTGCTCGCCACCCGCGCCGACACCGGCGAGGTGCTCCACATCCGCACCCGCAAGGGCTCTGCCAACACCTCACGCGGGATGCTGCGCTTCCTCGACGAGCTCTTCGCCCGCGTCGGGCGGGCCGGCGCCGAAGGCCCCAAGCTGCTGCGCGCCGACTCCGGCTTCTGGAGCAACAAGGCGATGGAGCGCCTCGACGAGGCCGGCTGGCGCTACTCGATCGGGGTGCGGATGCAGAGGCACGTCACGGCCGCGATCGAGGAGATCGGCGAGGAGGAGTGGACGCCGTTGGCGGATTACCCCGCGGGCGGCGAGGCCCAGATCGCCGAGACCACGCTCGGGGAGAGGAGGCTGATCGTGCGCCGCACCCGCCTGACCGGCGAGCAGGCCGAGCTCTTCCCCGACTGGCGCCACTTCGCCTTCCTCACCAACCGCACCGAGACCCTGGGGGCGGTCGAGGCCGAGCACCGCGCCCACGCCGTGGTCGAGCTGGCGATCCGCGACCTGAAGGACCAGGCGCTTCGCCACTTCCCCTCGGGGAAGTTCAACGCCAACGCCGCCTGGGCGGCGATCGCCGCCCTCGCCCCCAACCAGATGCGCTGGACGGGGCTGCTGGGCCTGCCCGGCGCGACCGTGCGCACGGCGCGCACCCTGCGCCGGCGGCTGCTCGCGCTGCCCGGCCGCCTGACCCGCAGCGCCCGCCGTCGGACTCTCCACCTGCCGGCGCGCTGGCCGTGGCGGGCCGCCTTCGTCGAGGCGCTCGAGCGGATCAGAGCGTTGCCGACCGCCGCCTGATCCCTCGCCCGATACCCGCCTCACCCGCCGGGCCCCCGGTAGCCACCGGCTGCCCGCTCCCGGGGCTGGACATCCTCACGGCGGCCCGCCGGTGCCCGAACGGCGTGCGTGATGGACCGGGTCGCGTCGTCTTCCACGTCTACCTGCCCGAAGGCCGACCCCGCTCTTATCCGTAACGGTGAATCGGTGGATTCAGGCTAAGCGGCCTGGGGCAGGTACTGCTGCCAGTTCGCCGGGATCTTCGGACTCGCCACCTGGATGAACACCGTCGGCGCCGGGGCCTTCGGGGTCGTCTTCGGGTGCATGTGGATCTCGCGGGGGAGGCGGTTGCCCTTCTTGCGATTGCAGGTGGCGCAGGCGGCGACGATGTTGTCCCAGGTCGAGGCGCCGCCGCGGGAGCGGGGGATGACGTGGTCGACGGTGAGGCCGGACTTGGTCGAGCCGCAGTATTGGC